>JAVBSA010000401.1:0-4085 GCA_031556915.1 Victivallis sp. | reverse complement strand
TGTGCACGGTTCGGTAATATAGACTGCGTGGACGATGTGGACAATGTGGGGGGAAGCGTTTGGAAACCGCGAACCAAAGCGACTTGGCGCTGACGCGTCGGCATAGCCCCTTGCAGGAGCAAGGCTTGACACGGACGGGGTCACGGACGTTGCACGGACAAACGGCACATGGTGTGCGCGCTCAAAGAGCTTGAAAGCCGTTCACGCTGTCGCGCATGCAAGGCGCCCGCCGCGACTGGCGCTCAAGTCGGACCTGTCCGACAAGTCCGACGAGTCCGACAGAGCTCCTTGGCGAGCTTGCAATATCTTGTGAACGAGAGAGTTCGTGTATTTCGCGGTCAAAAAAAATACAACGCGAACAGTATTCAGCGGTTGGCGAAGAGGGCGTAGTTGAGGGTGAACTCGGGGGTGATTTCTTCGAAGGCGTGATAGACGGCGGGGAACCGCATCCGGGTGATTTCTTCCGGCTTGCCGTTTTCGGCCCATTTGACCAGGGTGCGCACCGCCTTGCGGATCATATTTTCGGATTCGGAAAAGATTCCGCCGATGATCCGGGGGTGGCGAATGGCTTTATCGAAGGCGCAGTAGCCGGCGATGATGTCCGGCGTGTAATCCGATGTATCCGCAAGCCGTTCCAGCAGGCGCGGAATCGGGTTCTGTTCGTGGAAAATCAGCGCCGGAGGCCGCTTCCTGAGAATCTCGTCGATGATCCTGTCGTCGGAATGGATGATCGCATGCAGATCCGGCTCCACCCCGTGCTTGCCGCAGGCCGCCAGAAAGGCCGACGGCCATGCCTGGTCGAGCGCGAAAAGATAGGCCGTAACCCGGGCGTGTCCCCGTGCTTTCAGCGCGCCGACGGCGTCGCCGAAGGCCTTGTCCACTTCAGTGCAGACGTTGGAGAGGCCGGGGTCGTCCGCTTCGAACACGATCATGGGATAATTGGTGTCCCGGATCAGGTTGTATTGCGGACTGGCGGGGTCGATCCGGGGGCAATAGATGATTCCATCCGGGCGGCGTTCCAGCAGGCTGCCGAGGCAGCTGCTTTCTTCCTCCTTGTTCCAGCGCGTCAGGGCCAGCTGCATCTGATAGCCGCGCGAGGCGGCTTCATCCAATGCGGCATTGGCCAGGTTGGCAAAATAGATGTTGTTGAGACCGCCCACGACCATCCCCAGCATCCGGGTCTTGCCGCTGGCCAGCGCGCGCGCGGTGAAACTCGGTTTATACCCGGTTTCCGCCACGGCGATATCAATCCGCCGCTTGGTATCCTCCGCAATGTTCGCCGCGAGACGATGATTGTTCAAGTACATTGAAATCAATGACTTGGACACGCCTACCCGCAGGGCGATATCGTTCAGAGTTATTTTCATGGGATCCCGCACACGCATAAACTGATTAATCTCTTTTAAAGTTGCCACAAAAACAGTGTTCTGTCAAGTTGATTCCGGGAAGATTCCCGGATTTTTCACCGCGGCTGACGCTCCGGCCGGACCGGTCGGACAAGTCGGACAAGTCGGACAAGTCGGACAAGTCGGACGGGGCCGACAGAGCGTTCGGGTAAGCTCGTTGAGCTATTTCACCGCGATTTCGAAGAAGACGGTTGGGCCGCCGGGGAGAGTTGCCGTGTCGAATCCGGCAGTCAGAGCGCCCTCCCCCATGGCGACGGGAATGGCGGTTTGACGCTCGCCGTTCAGACGGAGCGGCCAGATTTCCGCGCTCTTCCCCCGGGTCTTCAGCGTAATGGTTGCCTTCATGACCTGAAGGAGCGGGTTGCGCCCGTTCGCCAGAAGCGTCGTCCGTTCGGGATCGGCGAATTTCATCCCCTCATTGAGGGCGTCGCCGACGATGACCAGCAGCAGCCGTTTGCTTTCAGCGACCGTCTTCCCATCCAGCGCGATCACGGTGGCGCTGCCGGGAACCGAAGATTTCACCGCCAGGTTCGGGAGTTTGAAATCCATCGGGACAATCGAGCTCGCACCTTCCAGGCGCGGGACGACGACTTGCAGATATCCTTTTTTCGAGTCGAGAACGATTTCGCCGGTATCGGTGACGAAGTAGCCTTCAGCCGGGCGCGAGGCGTTCCCTTCGGAGGCGATCTTCCGATAGATTTCCGCCATGTATTCCGGCTGTTTCTGTTTGCGCGGATCGAGTTCAATCTCCCGGATTCCGGCCGGCTGCTTCACGCCTTCCGGTACGGGCAGATCGCTGAAGCGGATGCCGCCGCGAACCATCAGCAAGCTGTCGCGGACGGCGCGTTCGGCGTACCACTCGCTCTCACCGCTTTTGAGCATGCCGCCGGCCTTCATCACAAATTCAAAGGTACGCGGCGCGGGTTTCACCGCGTTGCTCAGCAGCAGGAAGTTGGCGACCACATCGGAGGCGCGGCAGACCGGGTCCGCACCGACTCCGAAGGGCACCATGGCCCGGCTGCCGCGGAAGAGCACGGGGCCGGCGTGGGGAATCAGGCAGTCGTAGTCCTGATAGGCGGAATAAGCTCCCAGCATCAATCCCTGTTCATAGCGGTAACGGTTCCAGAACACATGGCCGATTTCGGTGATCATAAAGGGCCGGTCGAGGAAACGCGCCGTGCCGAGCGTGGTGAGATAATCGCCGCGGGTCTGAACCGAACTGGTCTGGTCGAGCTTGGAACCGGGAGCAAGGTACTGATCCGGATGGGCATGATAGCTGTGCATGGCGACGACGGGGTATTCGCTGCGCAGGATCGAAAAACGGAACTTGGGTTCGCAGTCGTACTGCGAAAGATATCCTTTGAATCCGAGCTCACGCATGGTTTCGATGAAGAAACGGTTCATATTCTGATAGGCCAGGAAGATGAACGTCCGGCTGTCTTCGCCCAGCGGAGCGGCGCCGAAGACATCGGTTCGGATTTTATCCAGCGACGGGAAGGAGGAGCCGTAAGCGGCGAGCACCTTTTCGGCGGAGCCGTATTTTTCAACCAGGAACTCCTGCCACTCCTTGCGGTAGGTGTCCGGATTGCGGAGGATGAAGAAGTGATCCTGTTCATTGTAGGGGGTTATGTTGACGAGAATGGGGTCGTCGACCAATTTCGTTCCGGTATAGGGGTTGACCGTGTTGAGGATCTTGTCGGTGCAGACCTTCCACTCCTCGCGGATGGCGGGGTCGAAGAGCAGAGCGCGCCCCATGGGGACGCCCTTGTAGGGGCTCCAATCGGTTTTCATGGCGCGGTAGCCGGAGGGCGCGCTCATGGCGTCGAGCGAGAAATACATCCCCGCCTCTTTCATGCAGGCAATCAAATAGAGGAAGTTATCGAAATATTCCGGCACGAATTCCAGGTCCTTCTTGGCGCCCCACCCGAGGTAGGCGTCGAGATAGTGGGCGCGGACGAGGTTGTACCCCTGCCGTTTGGCCAGGGCGACGTATTCTTTGATTCCGGCCTTGTCCAGCGGGAAGAATTCCAGCCGGAAATTGACCGAGCTGCCGGTCAGGCGGACCCGCTTCGAAAGATCGGAGGAGAGGACGAAACGCCCGTCTTTGACGGTCAGGCGTTCCGCTTCGGTGATCGCTTTATCGGAAACCAGAAACCCGAGATCGAGCGCGCTGCCGGTCCGCACGGCCAGATCGGTGGTGTCGATGGGCATGAATTCCTTGCCGGCGGCGATGGTCACCGGCTCCTGATACAACCGGCAGGTGAAAGCGATGGTGTACACCTCGCCCTGGCGCATTTTGGCGTAGAGGTCGTGCCGTTCGTCATGCCAGGCAATGATATTTTTGCCGCCCTTCAAAAGCGGTTCGCCGTTCAAAGTGACGGCGGAATATTCGATCCGCACCTTCTCGCGGGGGGAGTCGGCGCTGCGGCGGACATCCGGCCCCATCAGGGAGACGACGACCGAAACATCGGCCTCAGGCTTCACCTTGATAAAGGTCTTCGTCCACTCCGCCGTAACGGGAAAATGCACCATGGAGCCCCATTTGCCGCCGTCTTTTTCCCAGGTGAAGTGCTGGAGCCGGCCGCCTTCGGAGATTCCGGTCCGCTCGACGATGACCTTGCGGTTGAAATCGAACAGGTCGATCCGCGCCTCGGCGGCCCCCGCGATAAAGGCGATTCC
>JAVBSA010000590.1:0-8626 GCA_031556915.1 Victivallis sp. | reverse complement strand
TCGATCAGGGAGTCTTTGAGGCGGGCGATGCTGGGGTTCACCTGTTCGGTGAGCAGCGCCATCCGGCAGAGTTCTTCGAGCATTTTGGCGTGATAGACCGCTTTGGCGGCGTTGGTTCCCCAGGTGAAGGGGCCGTGCCCGGCGACCAGAACCATCGCCACTTCAATGGGATTGAGCCCGTTCTTTTTGAAGTGCTCGACGATTTGAAGCCCGGTTTCGGTCTCGTAACCGTTGGCGATCCGTTCATCGGCCATAAAGGCGGTACAGGGAATATCGGCCGCCAGGTGGTCGGCGTGGGTGGTTCCGTAGATGGGGACGCTGCGCGCCGCCTGCGCCCAGGCCGTCGCGTAAATGGAGTGGGTGTGGACGATCCCGCCGATTTCCGGGAAGGCGCGGTAGAGCTCCGTATGGGTGTCGGTGTCGCTGGACGGGCGCAGCTTGCCTTCGATCTGGCGGCCGTTTTCCAGATTGATGATCACCATATCCTCGGGCCGCATCGATTCGTAGGGGGCGCCGGAGGGTTTGATTGCATACATGCCGCGAAGGCGGTCGATGACGCTGGCGTTGCCGAAGGTGTAGGTGACCAACCCCAGTTTCGGCAGTTCCATGTTGGCTTCGAAGCAGGCTTGTTTCAGATCTTTATACATATTCTCTCCCCGTGTTCCGGTTGTTTCTGCATTTAAGATATCCCGGCTCGCGAGGAATGCAAATCATTTTTTAACGGAAAGGGATTCCGCCAGACGTCCGGGCGGCGCTTCGGCGGAGAGATAGAGCGTTCTGCCCCGGTAGGCGGCCGGGGCGGCGACCGGGTTGCCGTAGAGATCCGCCCATTCGGCTCCGGGGATCGTACAGGAAAGGGTTGCCGTGCCGTTGTCCCCCGTGATCGCGGCCACGGAGTGTCTGCCGTCGCTGAAGATGTGCGCCGGAATTCCGGGCGCCAGGAGCCGGGTCTCAGCGAAACGCTTGCCTTCCAATCGCCGGGTCATCGCCGAATGCGACGCGAGCATCGGGAGCGGGTAACCGTCGGCCCCCACCAGCGCCGTGTAGTTGGGACGGCTGATGAGCGCGGTGAAACAGTGGGCGGAGTAAAGATACACCTTATCCACCCCGCAGGCGAGGAGCGCAATGGGGAAGCGCACGAAATTGTCGGCGGTATCCATGTAGTCCTCGTCATTTTTCCAGGGAACAACGTGGCGATATAAGCCGGCGTAACGGCGCGAGAGGTCGCCGACATCGTTGCCGCGCGACGCGCCCTGGCCCTCGGTGAGATAGACGTTTTTGAGCGGGCGGGGGAGGGAGGCGAGCTTTTCCGCCAGCTCCTCCTTCAAGCCGTCGCCGGGGAATCCGGTCTTGCGGTTGAGGTAGGTATGCAGTTCGATTCCGTCGCAGGCGGAGTAGGCGTCGGCCGCATAGACTTTTTCCGTCCAGCCGTTGCCGTCGGCGTAATGCGCGATCAGTTTGCCGGCGGGGTTGACGGCGCGGAGATTGGCGTAGGCGATCCGGGAAAATTCCGCATATTCCCCGGCCGGATCTTTCCCCTTGTCGATGGCGTAGCTGCCGTCGCCGCGGGCGATGCGGTTCGTTCTCCAGCCGGCGGAGAGGGAAGGCTCGTTCCAGAAGGTCCATTCGTCGATGATCCCCCGGTAACGTTTTGCCACGGTGCGCACGTAATTGGCGAAGGCTTCGCGGTCGGCCGGGGCGTAACTGTTTTTTGCTTTGGGGTCGTCGACCTTGTTCCGCGAATAATAGCTCGCCCAGGGCGGGCAACTTCCGAACTCCCCGAGGATCCGCATGCCGTACTTGCGGTACATCCCTATTTCCGCGTCGTAAAAAGTCCACTTGCCCGGCTCCTGTTCGAGGAAAGCCCAGCCGATGTAGGGCATGCCGGAGTCGTGGGTGCGGATCCGGGTGCATCCCGCCGCTTTGACCGCGGTCAGGCCGAGGTCGTACGGGTTGACGTGGATTCCGAAGGGGGAGCTTGCCGGGGCCTCGGAGGAGCCGTCGTAATGGGGGCGTTCGATCTGCGTCAGGATGAGTTCCGAGACCGGAGAGGCGGGGGAGCCTTCGCGGAACAGCTGCGCTTCGAGGCGGAACTGGCCGAGCTTGCGGCCGGCGGGCAACCGGAGTAACGCTTTGCCGTGACGCGTTTTGCCGTCGAACCGGATGACGGGCTGCGGGTGCTCGTCGCCGTAAAGGTCGAACGCGGTCAGCTTGAGCTCCGCCGGGCGGGAGTCCCCTGCGATATGATAGTCGAAAAAGGGCTTTTCATCGGCATACCGGATCCTGGCGAGCGAAGCGTCGCCGGGGGAGACGGCGAGGGCGACTTCGTTGGCGAGCCGCATCCGGTACTCCCCGGCGGCGCCCTGGCAGATGCGGAAGGCGTCGAGATAAAGGTCGCCGCGAAGGGTGATGATATGAATTGCGATTCCGTCGTCTTCGGGGGGGGCGGTGAAGGGACTTGCGATCCGCTGCCAGCCGTCCCCGGCGGGAGAAAGCTTCCGCGTTGCAAGTACCGTGCCGTTCTGCGTCAGGAGCGTCGCGGAGCAGTCCCCGTCGCCTTTGTAAGAGAAGGACAAGGTGTTCTCTTTGCCCGGTTCCGCCGTGACGAAGGGGGCGGAATAAACGGCGAGTGCGCGGTTCTTGTAATGATCCATGCCGCCGAAGGCGAGTTTCAGAGCCGGCGCGCCGGAGGGGCCCGTTACTGTGGGGTCAAAGTCTATTTTGCCGTTGGCGCGCCACTGGTCGAGGTTCCAGCCGGAGGGGAGGCCGAGCGGAAAACAGCTGTTGGCCAGATAGTTGGGGGAATCCGGCTCCGGGCGCTTGATGCGGTCGTCGCCCGGCGGGCATTCCACGAGTTTGATACCGGCGACGTCGAAGGTGCCGGTTCCGTCGAAGTTGAGGAAAAGCCCGAGTTCCCCCTCCACCGCGCCGGTGAAGGTTCCGCGGAGGCGGTGGGTTTTCCACGGGCCCGGCGGAATCCGGAGCGCGGCGACCGCGAGATAGGGGTATTCGATCCGGCGGATGGTCAGCCGCGCTTCCGCCGTGGTGTGGTTGGCGGCGAGCACAGTGAGTTCATACCCCGTTCCTGTTTCCGGCCGGGGGATGGCGCAGCGGAAGCCGGGGAAATCGGAGTCGCGCTTTTGCCCGCCGACGGTGAAACGCAGATAGAAGGAATCCTGTTCGTTCACCGTCTCCGTTTTGATCGCGGCGTTTTGACACCAGTGGGTGAAGTCTTCCTGCCACGCTTCCGGCAGGAGGCCGTCGAAAATCCCCAATCCTTCGACGCGGACGGGTTTGAGTTTTTCCGTAAAAACCGTTTCCAGGAGAATCCGGTTGGTTTCCTGTTCCGGCAGTTCGGTTACGGTGACCCGGCGGAAGTCGAATTCCCCCTTGCCGCCCAGCTCGAAGAAGAGGGCGGAGCGGTCGAACCGGCAATCGCGGAGCGGGAGCCTCACATCGGTGACGATCGCCTGCCAATCGCCTGTGCCCCGGTGCCGCGACATGCCGAAGGCGCGATAGGGAGAACCCTGTTCGCGGAAATAGAACTTGAGTTCGTTGTCTGCCGCGCAGCGGACTTCCGCCGAAATACGGTAGCGCCCGCCGGGTTTGAGCGGGGGCAGGGGGCGGATGAAGCGCACCGGCGTACCGGATTCGGCGGCGGCCGTATGGACCTGAAAGCGCAGAAACGTCTCTTGAGGCGAAGCGGAGACATCCGCCGCGCCGGTGGCCGCCGCGAAGTTCTCTTTCCAGCCTGACGGGAGAGGGCCCCGGAACCGGCCCGCGCCGCCGGCGAGGAAATCGCGCTCCACCGGGGAGCCGGATTTGCCGAACACGGTGTCCAAAATCACCTCTGCGCCGCAGAGGGCGGCGGCCAGGAAACAGCCGATCAGGAGGAACGCGCGTTTCATTGCTGCAGCACGAAGAGACTGTTGACTTGCGCGCCGAAGCGGACATTCACCACCCGGAAATCGGACATCAACAGATTTTCGGTCCGGTTGTGCAAGTATTGCGGGTAGCGGACCGGCGTTCCCGAGGTGTAGTTGAAGTCGGCATTCGATATCGTGCCCGGTATGGTGGAGTAAACGCCGCTCGATGCGGTGGCTCCCTGCATCGGCACGATGAGGACACCGTCTTTCTGCATCCTGCCGACCCGGTTGCCGATGGTGCCGTTTTTGCTCCAGGCGCCGAAGTCGCCGGCCGCCCCGTACCAGACGTGGGTGGTGCTGTAGTTGGTCAGGTAACGCTCCGCGGCGGGCATGACCATGCTCGGGCAGAAGAGGATGTCTTTGGGTTCGGAGGTGAAATTGTAATGCTGCTTCTGAATCGTGATCCGCATCAGCGTCGCGAAGCTGGAGTTGTCGGAGCCGCCGGTGCCGTTGATCGCCGGGAGATAGCCGTTGGATTCATCCGCGTAAAGGATCAGCAGCTGACCGATCGAACGCAAGTTCGAGGTGCATTTGGTGGAGCGTGCCTTTTCGCGCGATTTGTTCAGCGCGGGCAGCAGCATCGAGGCCAGAATTGCAATGATGGCGATAACGACCAAGAGTTCGATCAATGTGAAGCGTTTCGGGGTCATGGCGTGTTTCCTTATTTGACGCGTTGTTCGAGAAAACGGAGATATTCTTTTGCCCATTCTTCGGGCGGGGTGTCGGGGGAGCGCCAGAGCTTCCGGGTGATCCGGTTGAGTTCCGCGTTGAAATCCCAGGCGGGAACCTCCCAGGGCTCGCTGCTGATGAGCAGCGTATTGCGGAACGGTTCGAAAGCGGGGTGTTCCGCGAGAAAACGGTCCAGGCTGCGGCTGTCGGCGGGAATCAACCCCAGCTTTGCGGCCAGCGCCGCGCTGCCGGGCGGGGTCAGGATGCGTTCGCAGCAGTCGAGAAGGCGCTTGCGCGCTTCCGGCGTGCAATTGTTCTCCATCAGCGACAGGAGCGCGCTCCCCGCGCAGGAGCGGCGGGGCGTCATCTCATGCGGCCTGGGGAAGTCGAAAAAACGGATTTCCAGCTTCGGGTTGAAGTTTTCGATATCGCGCGGCAGCCAGGAACCGGCGTGGAGATGAAAGAGGTAACGGCCGCTGACGAACGGGTCCGGGGTGTTGCTGTCGGCCAGCTCCAGATAGCCTTTGCAATGGAGTTCGCGGATCAAAGTGAAGTATTCGACCAGCCCGCCCCGCACCTCCGCGGAGTCGGTGAAATAATCGTTGCCGCCGCACAATGTCGCCAGCAGCGCGTTGCCGGTCATGCCGGTGAAGTCGCTGCCGCAGCCGTAGACGGGATGCAGATCCCGCCGGTTGGCGCCGTCGCGCCAGAGGCGGAAGGTTTCGCACCAATTCAGGAATTCGCTCCAGAGCCGGGGCGGCCGGTCGGCGTCGAGCCCTGCAGCGCGGGCCAGTTCCCCGTTGAAGGCGCAGCTGTTGAGTGAATAGAAGATGGGGCAGCTGTAATAACGGGGGAGCCCCTCCGGGCCGGGGAAGAGCCACTTGAGATTGCCCGGAATCCGGTCGAGCTGACGGGTGAAAAGCGGGAAATCCTCCAGGCAGGAGAGCATGCCGCCGGGGGCCAGGCGGCTTGACGCGTGGCAGGAGTTGATCAGCAGCAGCGGGATTCCGGGATATTGCCGGGCGAGGTTCCGCAGTTCGGTTTCGGTGAGGATGTCGGAAAATTTGAAGATCTGCACCTGAAAGGGGAGTTCGCGGAACAACTCCTGGAACCACTCTGAAATTCCCGCCCGGAACAGCGAGAATTTGCCGTACAGCGCCACGATCACCCCCAGCGGCTTGACCGCCAGCCCGGGCGCGACATAGTTGCCGCTGCCGTGTTTCCGGACGATGAGGCGGCTGCGTTCCAACCGTTTGATCGCATTGTGGACGCTCTTACCGCCGGCATTGTAGGTACGGGCAAGCTCGCGTTCGGGCGGAAGCGTTTCGCCGGGGCGGTAATAGCCGCTCTCGATCAGGCGTTTGAGTTCATCAGCGATTTTAACATAAAGAAACATGAATCGATTCCCTGAAAAGAGGAAACACTTTTGTGCCGGCTGTCTTCTCTTAAAAGTATACTGCAAAAGAGGCGAAATGGCAAAAAGTGTTTCCTTTTTTTGTGAGATTTTGAAACCGGCCGGAGAGTACGGCGGCGTGAAAACAGGGAAATTGTGGAGACGGCAACTTGTAAACGCCGGGCGGAGAGGATATTGTTGGCAGAAAGAAATCAAAAGCGGATAGGATAGGAAGCAGATGAAATTCAAGTTCGTTTTTCTTTTGGCTGCGGTGTGGTTCCTGGCGGCGGCCGCCGCCGATTTCGGGCCGGTTTCGGTCGAGCTGAAACCGAGTTTATCCGGGTCCCGGGGAACTCCGGTCGGCGGATACATGATTATGGAATTGCAGATCGCCAACCGCGACCGGGCCAGGCCGGTCGAAGTGCTGCTGGAGCTGTCGGGCGATTACGGTGTTCCGCGCCGGTCGTACCGGAGTCTGACGCTGCCGCCCGGCGGATCGGCCGGCAGTGTTCTCTACTGGCCGAACTCCGGCGGCGCCAGGTACGGACAGGGCGGCGTCGCCAACCACATTTTCATCACCGTCGACGGCAAACGGCATCAGATGCCGGTGCATTACGGGAGCGCCTATGAAGCGGCTTACAGCCTCGGCAGCCCCGGAATCGCCGGAAAACTCAAGGAATCCTTTCAACAACGCTACGGGCAGGCGAAGGAAATCTGCGATCTGCCGTTACCCGAGTGGCCGTTGCGGCAGCGCGATTACGCCGGCATTCGGGATATCTGGTTCAACAGCCGCGAGACGGTTCCGCCGGAATTGCAGAAGACGCTCGACAACTGGGTGTTCGGCGGCGGCGTCCTGCTGAAGTTGGTGGCGAATGAGGCTCCGTGGCCGGAGAAGGTTCCCGGCAACGACAAGGATTTCCATATCGAATACTCCGGTTTCGGCAAGGTGATTTACAGCCACCTTGGCGGCCCTTACGAGGTGGAGCTGGCGAGGGGGCGGAACCGGATGCCGGATTGGGAGCTGGTTGCGGCGAACCTCGCTTTGCCGGTCAAAGAGGTTCCGGTCGGCGTGCTGTTCGGCGTGATGCTTCTCTTCGTCATCCTGATCGGCCCCGTGAACTATTTTGTGCTGCGCCGGAAAAAGAAAACGTTGTGGATGCTGGTCACCATGCCGGTGATTTCGCTGTTTTTCTGTTTCGGGGTGGCAACTTACATCACGCTCGCCGAGGGGTGGGTGTCCACGGCGCGGCTGAGCGGTGTCACCTTTCTCGACCAGACGGCCCGCAGGGCGGCGACCAGGGTGCACGGCGGGATCTATTCGCCGCTCGCCTACCGGAACATGCTGGGCTTCTCCGCCGCCGACAGTCTGGCTTTTCCCGCCAGATCGGGGGGGATGGAGTTTTATCTCGATCAGGGGCAGTTGCTTGGACCCGGAGCCGTCCGCCCGCGCGTGCCTTTCTATTTCGAGCTTTCCCGTACCGAGGAACGTTTTGAACAGCTCCGGATCATCGAAACCGGGGGAGAAATAACCGTTATCAACGGGCTCGGTGCGGAAATCGATCAATTGATTTTGTGCGACCGCAAGGGGAATTTATTCCGGGCCGAAACTTCCGTCGCGGCGGGGGCGCGCACCGTGCTCAAGCCTTCGGGGAGTCGCGGCACGGGAACAAAGGAAGCATTTTACGATTCGCTGCCCGGCCCCCGCGCCTTCGACGGCGGCGGCCTGCCGGATATTGCTTTGCTTCCGGGCTTTTATATGGCTTCTCTTTCGGGCGCGGCGTTTTATAACGCCGGAATCTCCGCCGACGATGTGCAATCGCGCCATCTGGTCATCGGTAAATTTTAATAAGGAGCGACTTCCATGCAGATAAAGATCGACCGCCTCGTCCGTACTTTCGGTAAAACCAAAGCGGTGGACGACATCAGTTTCGAATTCGGTTCCGGCAATATTTTCGGCTTTGTCGGCCCCAACGGGGCGGGCAAAACCACCGCGATCCGGATTATGGCGACCGTCGACGTGCCCGATTCGGGCGACGTTTTCTACGACGGCGTATCGGCGCTTTACGACCCCGAAATCGTGCGGCGCATGATCGGCTACATGCCCGACTCGCTCCCCGAATACCGCGATATCCAGGTGTGGGAGTATCTCGACTTTTTCGCCCGCAGCTTCGGGCTCAAAGGCGAACAGCGCCGGAAAGCGCTCGCTGAAATCGAGGAGTTCACCAATGTGATCGGAATCCGCGAAAAAGTCCTCTCCGCCCTCTCCAAGGGGATGAAACAGCGGGTGAGCCTCGCCCGCGCGCTGGTGCACAACCCCGACGTCCTCCTGATGGATGAACCCGCGGCGGGGCTCGACCCCCGGGCTCGGCTGGAACTGCGCCGACTGCTCAAAGAATTGGCCTCGCGCGGCAAAGCGATCTTTCTCAGCAGCCACATTCTCTCCGAGCTGCAGGATATCTGCGACGGCGCGGTGATCATCGAGAAAGGTAAAATCCTCTCCGCCGGAACGCTCGCCGAGATCGGCCGCAACCTCCGGCAGGAAGAGGCGGTTATGATTACGGTTCAATGCCTCGGAGATTGCGCCGGGGCGGTGCGGCTGAAACTTCTCGAACACCCCGCTGTCCGCCGGGCGGACTTG
>JAVBSA010000308.1:0-6664 GCA_031556915.1 Victivallis sp. | reverse complement strand
AAAGGGTTATGCACCCTTTGGAAACCGCACCAGGGCCGAAAGGCCCTGGACCCGGTCGGCTTCGCCTCCCCTACTTACCCCTACTCCATCTCGAAGACTTTGCCGGGGTTCATGATCAGATTCGGGTCGAAGGCGCGTTTCACCGTGCGGAGCATATTCAAATACTCCTCCGAAACTACCTTGTTCATGTAGCCCGTACGCTTGCAGCCGATTCCGTGCTCGCCGGAAATCCTGCCGCCGACACTCGCAATCACCCCGTAGGCTTCATCGAGAATGTCCGGCAGCGTTTCGTACCAGCGTTCCTCACTCCAATCCGACGGCGGCGAAATGCGCGAGTGAAGGTTCCCGTCGCCCGCGTGACCGTAGGTCGGGATAATCACACCGTATTTTTCGGCGATCCGGTTGAACTCCTTCACCACCACCGGGATCGAGGCGGGCGGAACCACCACGTCCTCGCCGGATTGCAGCTTGCTCGCCAAAGCGAACGCCTCGGCAATGTTCCGGCGGATCCGCCAGATCCGTTCCGAAGTCGAAAAGTTGTCGGCGACAAACACTTCGGTCGCCCCGCATTTTTTGCAGAACAACCCGATGGCTTCGTACTCGTTCTCAAGCTGTTCGAAATCGGAGCCGTCCACCGAAATCAACAGCATCGCGCCGCAGTTCTGATAAGGCAGCGTCTCGTTGAGGTAGTTGCACGCCTCCCGGACCGACTGCTGATCCATGTATTCGATGGAGGTCGGCGTCACACCCGCGCCGGTGAAAATCTCGGGAACCGCCTCGATCGCGCTTTCGCTCGAAGGGAAGAGGCAGAGCAGATCCACCTGGTATTTCGGCCGCGGAATCAACCGCAGGATGATCCTGGTGAAGAACCCCAGCGTTCCCTCCGAACCGATCATCTATTGCAGAAGGTTGTAGCCGGTCACGTCCTTCATGAGCTTGCCGCCGAGCTCCACGATCTCGCCCGTGGGCGTCACCATTTCGACCCCGAGCACATAACGGGAGGTTACCCCGTACTTGACCGCCTTGCCGCCGCCCGCGTTTTCCGCGACGTTGCCGCCGATGAAACAGGTCTCGAGACTCATCGGGTAACCGGCGTAAAACAGCCCGTCGTCTTTGATATGCTCGTTGATTTCGTTGGCGACCACGCCGGGTTCAACCGTGATCATCATGTTTTTGAGGTCGACTTCGAGGATCCGGTTCATGCGGTCGCAGCAGACCACGATTCCGCCGAAGACCGGAACCGCGCCGCCGGAAAGGCCGGAACCCGCGCCGCGCGGCGTGAGCGGAATCAGCTCCCGGTTGGCGAGCTTTACGATGGCGCTGATCTCCTCCGCCGTGGCGGGGCGGACGGCCACTTCCGGCATCGCCCGGTAGTGCGTTCCCGGAATCTCGTCGTGGGAAAACAGTTCCAGCTGTTCCGGGTCGCCGTGAATGACGTAACGGTCGCCGACGATGCGTTTGAGCTCCTCGACGACGGCAGGAGTGACAGGATTGTATTTCATAAGGATTTTCCCTTCTTCAGCCGTTGAATCATCTGCGGAACCACGTCGAACAGATCGCCGATGATGCCGAGGTCCGCCACCCGGAAAATCTGGGCGTCGGGATCTTTGTTGACGGCGATGATGTGTTCGCTGGTCTGCATTCCGGCCAGGTGCTGGATCGCGCCCGAGACGCCGAGCCCGATGTACAGTTTCGGCATGATGGTTTTGCCCGAGAGCCCGACCTGCTGGGGATAGGTGAGGATCCCGCGGTCGACCACTTCGCGCGAGCCGCCGATGGAGGCCCCGAGCAGCACCGCCAGTTCCCGGATCATCGGCATCGCTTCGGACCGCTTCACGCCGCGCCCGATGACGATCACCCGTTCCGCATCCTGGATTCCGACCTCGTCGGCGGCGGGAACGAATTTCCGGAACGCGATCCGGCTCGATGCGTCGGCGACCGGACGGCGTTCGATAACGCCCTCGCGCCCCGTTTCCGGCATGGCCGGGCGGGTCGAACGCGGGCGGATCGTCGCCATCTGCGGCCGGTGATTGGCGCACTTGATGGTCGCCATGATGTTGCCGCCGATGGCGGGGCGGGTCTGGAGCAGCAGGCCGGTCGCCGGTTCCAGTTCCAGCACGGTGCAGTCCGCCGTGAGCCCGGTGTGCTGCTTCATCGCGGCATAGGGCATCAGCGTGCGGCCGACCGAGTCGGCGCCGGCGATCAGGACTTCCGGCCGTTCGGCGGCGAAGAAGTCGAGCATCGCCTTGGCGAAGGGTTCCACCAGAAAGTGTTCAAAGGCGGGATTTTCCAGCGCAACCACGCGGGAGGCGCCGCAGTCGATCAATTTCCGGAGTTCACTCTCCGGCAGCGCGGGGCCGATGAGAAGCGCGTTGACCGCGGGCGAGAGCGCCCGGGCGCGGGTCAGGAGTTCAAAGGAGATGCGGGCAAGTTGGCCATGCCGTTCTTCGGCGAGAATCCAGATTGCGGGAGTCATTCAGATCACCTCTTTCTCGGCCAGGAAATCCATCACTGCTCCGGCGGCGAAAGCGGCGGCGCTTTCGTCGTGAGCCGGCAATGTGCGGCACTGCCGGGTGACGTTGGGGCGGAAAATTTTCACAACGCGGGTGGGGGAGCCTTCGAGCCCGACCATCGCCGGGTCGCACTGAAGTTCTTTCTGGGTGAGAACAGTCACTTCCGCTTTGCGGGCGCGCATTTTCCCTTCGAGGGTCGGGAGGCCGGGTTCGCCTACCGCTTTCAGCACGGTGAGCACGCCGGGGAGCTGCAAGGTGAGGTGTTCGACGCCGTCTTCGACTTCGCGTTCGAGTTCCAGCATGCCGTCGCAGCAGCAGCCGACTTTGCTGACATAGGCGACGACGGGAAGATCGAGGGCGCAAGCGAGTTCCGGCCCCACCTGTCCGGTGTCGCCGTCGGTGGCGCGTTCGCCGCAGATCACAAGATCGAATCCGCCGAGTGTTTTTATGGCGGCACCGAGAATGAAACTGGTGCTCCAGGTGTCGCTGCCGGCAAAGGCGCGGTCGGTGAGGAGGATTCCTTTGTCGATCCCCATCGACATCGCTTCGCGGAGCGCGCGTTCCGCGGCGGGCGGTCCCATGGATATGGCGATCACTTCGGCTCCGCAGGCGGCCTTCAGCCGGAGCGCGCTCTCGATGGCGTAGAGGTCGAGCGGATTGACAATCGAATTGTTCCCCTGACGGATTACCGTGCCGGTTTTTTCGTCGATACGGACGTCTCCGGTTTCCGGTACCTGTTTGATCGGTACAACGATGCGCATGGCGTCTCCCGTGTTATTGTGGTATTTCAGTAAAATAACATCACAGCCGGAGATGTCAAGGGGAAGTGAGATAAAGTGAGACGAAATATCACATTTTCTCAAAACTACGATTCGGATAACCCCCAAAAGCTCCGCCGTCGCGGGGGTGCGGTCCGGCGCCTCCAATCAGCAACGCGCCACCGTCTCCGCCCCCCGGCTTTCCTTTACTTCTTCGCAGGGAGGGAAAGGACGGTCCCGCGTTCGTGGAGGAGATATTCCAAACGGATGTCGCGTGCCTGTTCGCGGTGGTCGATCAGGTTTTCGAGCATGTCGAGCGCGGAGGCGGCGAGTTTGGGAAACTGTTGCCCGATGGTGGTCGCCGGGGGCTGGAGAAAGCTGGAAATCGTGCGTTCGAAAGAAATGACCGAAATATCCTCCGGCACCCGGAGGCCGTGCCGGTTGAGTTCCCGGTAAAAATAGAGTTCATTGCTTTCGCCGACCGAAAGGAAGGCGGTGCATCCGGCTTCAAGCGCACCATCGAGTCCGGAGGCGACATCGGCAAAACAAGGAGGCGTTTTCCCCCGGCACCACTCCAGATAAGACTCACGGCGCAACGTGCAATCGGGATTGTCCCGCTCATTGAAGTTCCCCGGAACATACCAGGAAGCGTAACCGATTCTTTCATGGCCGCGTGATTTCAGATAATTGAGCGCCAGAAAAACTCCCTGCCGGTTATCGGACACGACCGAATAGATGTTGTCGCGATGGCGGGGGGCCGTCTGAAAACAGACCAGGGGCAGACTCCAGCTTTCTCCCCAGAATTGTTCGATCCCGTTGTCGAGCACCAACGCGAGCGCGCCGGTCAGCTGATGCTCCGCCAGAAGCGACAGGCTGCCGACAGGAAGGATTTCCGCGAGATAGCCGCGCCGGTTCAACTCCTCCAATACAGCGGCAAGGAGCTCGCCGGAATAACCGTGAAAATCGGGATTCGGAGACACGATGACCGCGATACTCTCTTTCTTGAACCGATAACCGTTCTTCAACGCGCTGTCAAGCACCCGCCGCCGCATTTCGGGCGACAGGTAACCGCGGGAGTTGAAGACCCGCGACACGGTTCCAGGCGACACGCCGGCGGCGCGGGCGACATCCCGTATGGTGGTTTTCGTTTCTTTTCTTTTCATGCGATACTGCTCCGGGGGGCTTGATCAATGAAAGAAAATATAATCGTCTTTCCGGGAAATAAAAGCGTTAGCGTATAAAATCCCAGCGCAATACACCTTGCCAGGAAGCGCCCGGATCGAGCGTCAGCGGAACGCTCTCCATTTCCAGGTTGCAGCAGCCGATTCCGAACCAGATGCGCGGATCGCGGAATTCCTTCGGCGAGTAACGCTGAACGATGCGGTATTTCGCCGCCGGATCTTCCAGGCTCCACCAGCCGGCGACGGAAGCAGGCATTTTTTTCTCGCCGAGTCCGGACCAGAAAAGGAGCTTATATTCCCCTTCCGCAAGAGGAAGCGTCACAAAGTCGGAGTAACTGTCGGCGACGCCTCCCACAGTGTATTCCGGATGCAGATAGTAGGAGCAGTTGACCGGCTTGCCGCCCCGGTTGCGGAGCGTGCTCTTCAATATCAGCGAGTTGCCTGCCAGCGTCAGCATTTTTTCGACTTCGAGAGACGCCGCCGCCGCACTCAAGCGGATGCCGTCGGGTACGGCTTCCGCCTGATACCGGGTCTGCCGGTTGAATCCCGTCACTCCGCGGACACTGTCCCAGACGCAATAAAAGAAGGGGGCGCGTTCCACGCCGCCGAGGATTTCATATGGCGTCGTCACCTGATTGGCCAGGGTACGCTTGTCGATCATTTCAAGAATCATGCCGCCGCGCCCGGGATCGACGGTGATTTCCAGCGTGTCGCTTGCGAGCAGCCAAACCGGTTCTTCGCATCCCGCGAAACGGGCTTGGTGAAGCTCGGTTTTTCCGGTGTTTCCGGTGAGCCTGCGGACCCAGACTCCGGCGGATTCGGAGAGACTTTGCCCCCGGCTCTCATAATCGACGCTCAAGGTATAACGTTCCAACGCGAGATTCGACTCCGTGGGAAGCCGGAATATCTCGATCAGTTCCTTACCGGGCGCAATTGTGACCGAACGTTGCGCGATTTCCTTGCCGCTCCCGTCGGCGAGAGACAGCGAGAACTGCCGCCGGTCGCCGGACCCGTTTACCAGGCGGAACTCCGCCCGCGGCGCTTCGCCGGCAGGAACGATCAAGACCTCTTTCACGGCGGCCGCTTCCAGGCGCTCCCCGGCGGAGCTTGCCTCCGGAGCCGCTTCGGCGGAAACCAGTTCGACCGGCTGTTCCGAAATGAAGTAGACCGGAGCCTCTCCGGCCCGGCAGCGGAATGTGCCGTCTTTCCCGGTTGATATGAAGCGGCGCTCCCCCATCATGGTGACGATTTCGATTTTACCGGGCGCTGTTTTGAAGGTTCCGCTGATCGGGTACGCTCCGTTCCAGATCACGCTGACGAATCCGGGCGCGTCGACGTTGCGGTAACAATAGCCGAAATTCGGTTGACTCGCACCTTTCATCGGCGCATCATAAAGAGTGTCGCCGAGTACCTTATCCAACACTTCAAGGGCATAAAAGGCGGGTTTCTTCTGCATGTCGCGCGAGAGGATTCCGAAGTGATGCTCGGTATAATGAGGATCGGTTCCCTCATCGTAAAAAGAATAAATGTACACCCGCCGGAATCCGAGAACGTTGTGAATGATCATTCCGCGTACCAGCCGTTCCGCCTTGATCGCGGGAGTGATGCGGCCGTTGGGGTTGGCCGTATTGCAGTCGGTATAACCGAATTCGCTGCAGATCAGAGGTTTGTCGCTGTCCCCGTATTGCGCCATCACCTCTTTGAAGCGGGCGACGCGTTCGAAGATGGCTTCGGGGCTTCCGGGGGAATAGCCTTCCGGCTGCCGGTAGTCGGCGATGACGCCTACATAGGTGTGCAAATCGAATGCGTCGAAGAAATCCTTGGCTCCGGCCGCGTAAAAGCGTTCGGCGTATTGCACGCTGTGCTCCTCGAGGCCGATGGTGGGCGCGTAGAGGCGGTTGTGCGGATTGACCTGCCGGACGGCGGCGAAGCCGCGGCGGACTTCATCGGCCATCTTCTCCGGCGTAATGCCGTTGAGATGGGGTTCGTTGACCGAACCGAAGAGGCGGATGCCGCTCTCCTCCGAAAGCTCCAGACACCGTTTCGAACTCCTGGCGGTGACTTCGATTCCGTGGCGGTACAGTTTTTTCACGATCTCGGGCGGGCAGAGCCACCAGCGGATGCTGCGGAACGGGGTCGTCCCCAGGATATCGACGGCGACTTCACGCCAGGAATCGGTGATGCCGCCCGCGTTGGCGCTGCCGCCGTTCCA
>JAVBSA010000171.1:0-9091 GCA_031556915.1 Victivallis sp. | reverse complement strand
ATAACCGCGGTTGATCCAGAGCTTCGCCCAGTAACGGAAGGCGGTCCCGCCGCCGCCGTGAACCAGCACGATTCCGGGCAGTTTGCCCTCGCGTTTCTCCGGCATTCCGAGATAGGCGAAGACCCTGGTCGGTTTGCCGTCCATCGGCAGCCCGTCATAAAAAATTCCCTTCAGCGCGGGATCGTCCGGGAACTCATAGCCCGGCGCCGGAGAAAACTCCGGTTTCGCAAACAGCGTTTCCTTGTTCCAGATTTCCTCCCCGCAAAGCGGCAGGGCGGCGAGCGCGAGTAACAGAATCCATTTTTTCATGCGGCCTCCTTGGTTGCCTGCCCATAATTTAACGCGGATGAGTCGATAAGGAAATGAACGTTATCTCAAAACTTGTGCCTGTTTCACCGCAGGAGCGTGAAAGGAATCTTCATCAGGCCGATCTTTTCCTTGGCGACGCTGTAGGTGATGTAGATATTTCCGCCGTGCACGATTGTTTTAAAGTATTGCGCTCCCGCCTCGGCGGGCTTGCTGACGCCGGGAATGGCCTTGTACTTGAGATACTGAAGCAGCTTCGTGTTGTCGAACGTCCTGCCGTCCTTCGACCAGGTGATGAAGGTGTTGTACCGTTGCATGTCGCTGCCGATAATCCAGACGGTTCCGTCGGGGAGTTCGCCTGCCACGGGCATGGCGGTGCCGAAGAGGTTGGTCTTGATTCCGGGGCCGTAATTGTCTCCGGGCGATTGTTTCTCCGCCGCGTAATAAACGGTGGGATCGAGCAGATTGTCGCGCACCGCCACGCTGCTGCCGTCGGGCCGGATATACTCCGTATGATGCGCGAGGCCGTTCTTGCCGTTTTCGGCGAGCTTATCCGTGCCGGGCGCGTATTTGGGGTAGCGCTGAAACTGCTTTTGCTTTTCCTGGAGCGCCTTCCGGAAATCGAGCGGCGCTTCCGCCAGATTCTTCGCCTTGTCGTAAGGCGGATTGAACGGGCCCATCTTTTTGCGGATGCTCGGCGTGACCTGAAGCTCCGCCGGAGCGCGGTCGCCCGAAATATAGAGCTCCGAGGCGGGGAGGAGGCGGCCGTTCTCCAGCTTCCACTCCTGGACGAAATGCATCAGATTCCAATAGATGTCGAAGCGGAAGGGCCTCTCGCGGGTGACGCGGTAATGCTCGTCCGGAACGGGAGTCCGGTTCTGGTTGTGGTGGTAGAGCATCGAATCGGTCCAACCGTCGCAGAGCAGCAGCCGGCCGCGGAGAAAGAGGCGGTCGCCCAGCAGCTGCAAGGTGCCGTCCATGAACGCCCCCGTGATCACGTCGGAGTCGTCCGAAACCGGGCGGCGCCGGGGCGGCATCGCAGGCGGAGCTAGCTCCACGATCTCTTCCACCGGCTGCCACGCGATTTCGCCGTCGGCGAGGAAACGCCCGGTACGGGCAAGAATCCGCTGGCCCGGTCCGTTTTCGTCCTGTACATGGTTGGTCCAGTAGACGATGATGGCGTCGCCGAGCAGCACGAACTGCTGGTGATGGTTGTAGGTGCCGTGAAGCACGCTTTCATAAGCGCCGCCCGGAGCCGTGGAGGGTTTCGGGTCGTAAAGGTAAGACACGGTGATTCCTTCCAACGGCTCAAGCCCGAGGCCCGGCTTTTCCGGGTCGAACGAGGCGGGCGCTTTCCACTCCAGCGGCGGCGGAGCGGCGCAGACTGCGGTGAAGGCGAAGGCGGTCAATAAAAGTTCTTTCAGCATAATTCAATATCCGATCCAGGCTACGGAGCTGCGGGCGAGCTCCCGGGTTACTTCCGACGAGACGTGGGAATCCACCCAGCAGACGTTGGAGCGCAGCCCGCCGCTGTGGCGGGGCCACATGCCGTATTCGTTTTCGTCCGGCGCTTGAAGCTTGCTCTTGATCCGCCAGGCGGCAACGGTGTCCTCCACCTTGTGGCCGCTGTCGGCGAAAGCGATGAAGGTCGATGGCTTCTTGATCCGGTTGATCCGAAAATGCGGATTCGGGTAGTCGGTCGATCCGGTCTTGGGGCCGCCGAGAAGCCCCCAGTTGTAGCCGTAAGAGGGCTCGTTGGCGTCGAGCGTTCCCGGGGTGTCGTTGCGGTTGAACCCGGTGTCGGGAGGACAAAGGTAGACCTTGGCCAGAGCCCCCTTCCAGGTCTCGTTCGGCTTGAAGCCCAGATATGTGGCAAACTGGTATTTGTGCCAGCGCCAGTTTTCCTCGGCGCTGTCGTACACCATATAACCGTCGTTGTCGTTGGTGTAAAGCGCAAACGTGCTGCCGATCTGTTTGAGGTTGTTGACGCAGGTCGACGCATGCGCCCGGGCCCGCGCCTGCTGCAAGGCGGGCAGAAGCATCGCCGCCAGGATGGCGATGATCGCAATGACGACAAGGAGCTCGATCAAGGTAAAGGTTCGTTTCATGACACACCTCCGGTTACTAACATGGCGCTGGAGAGCTCTTTTAAATAAGACAGAAGGATTTTTCCCTGTTCCAGTTCCTGGGCCGAAACCGGATCGCAGGGGACCCGGCAGAAGTTGCCGATGGGAACCCCTTGAAGACGCATCAGCATCTTGGGGTAACGCGGGTACTTGAATTCGACATGACGCTGTATGAGATTGAAAAAGCGCTGCATCTCCTCCGCACGCACGGGGTCTTCGCGGAAGATGGCGCAAAGTTCCGCCAGCTGCGCCGGATAGTAGTTCGCCGAAGTCCCGCAGTAACCGGCCGCTCCGTCGCGCAGCGATTCCAGCAGCGTAAACAAATTCGCATTGTAAAACCCGAGACTGCTCCCCGCGGCCGCCGCGAGCTTGCGGCGGATCACCGCCGCGTCGCAGCAGGTGTCCTTGAGAAAAACCAGCCGGTTCCCGGCCGACCGGACCAACCGCCCCAGGCATTCGGGCGAAAGCAACCGGTGATAGGGGAGCGGGCATTCGTACAACCCGAGGCGGATTTCGCCGGTCGCCGCCAGGACGGATGCAAAGTTGGCGGCAAGCGTCTCTTCGCTTTCCTCCCGGCCGCAGAGCAACCCGACCGGAATCACCACCGCGTCGGCTCCGGTCGCCGCCATCCGTTTGATCGAATCGATCTTTTCCTGCGGCGAATCGCCGAAACCGCCGCTCACCACGACCGGAATCCGGCCGTTCATCCGTTTGACCGCGCGTTCGGCAAGAGCAATTTTTTCCTCCGCCGAAAGCTGATAAAGTTCACTCGACAGACAGACCGCGAACAAACCGGCCGCATTGTTGGCGTAATAGTAATCGAGCAGGGCATCATAGCCGCAAAAGTCGATGGAGCCGTCCTCGCAAAAGGGCGTCAATACGACCGGCCAGATTCCGGGTGTGTTTTGTTTGAGCGAAATCATCGGCAATTCTCCTTTTGCTGTTAATTATAGCGGATTTCAAGGAGGAAAGCAATAGCGGAACAATTGCAAAAAAAACAATAATTTTTGCTTTTCTTATGGTTATGACAAATAAAAACCGAAACTTACGTTTTTTTTATATTATAATTTGCAAAATTGATTGAAAATATGCAATGTTGCCCGTATGCTAAGAATATGGACGACACCCGACAACGAATCATCGCGCGTTGCGCAAAATTGACCGACCCCCCGGATTATTTCAAAGGGTTCGGCAATGTCCTGCCCGACCTGCCCGGAAATATCGTCATGCTCCAGCGCAACCGGCAGTTCCGCATCAACCGCACCCCGCAGCCCCAGCAACTGCTCCACCGCCGCTATGTGCTGACCGTCTGCCTGCGCGAAGGCGGCCTGATGTGCGCCGCGGAGCAAACCTGCCGAATCCCGGAAGGCGGCGCCGGGCTGATCTATCCCTTCCAAAGCCACCATTATGTGGTCGACCAGGAACACTTCTTCTGGCTGGTCATCACATTCGATATGATCGGACAGTTCCTGCCGGATTTTATGCTGCGCAGCTTCGAATTGTCGCCATTCACCCTCGAATTGGCCGAACGCCTCCTCGGAATCTACCTGGAATTCCACAGCGGCAACCCCGTTTCAAAAACCCGCGAAGCCCTGTTCCAAAGTTTGTTCTATACCTTTATCCTGGAACTCCGGTGCGGCAAAAGCCGGGAACCGGAACGGGAACGGGAGTCCGCCCCGGTACGACTCCACCGGATCGGACTTTTCGAAAAAATCAACCTCCATATCGATCACCGGATCGCCGACCCGGAACTCTCCGTCGAAGGGTTGTGCACGCAATTCGGAATCTCACCCGCATCGCTCTACGCACTCTTTCAAGCCCTGGTCGGATGCAACCCCGGCGAATATATCCGCGCCCTCCGGATCAAACGCGCCATCAAGCTCCTGAACGCCAACGAAATGCTGATTGCCGAAGTCGCCGAACACTCCGGCTTCACCTCCCAGGCAATCTTCAGCCGCTGTTTCCGCAAAGTAATCGGCTGCTCCCCAAGCGAATATACCCGCTCTCATAGGGACTGACGGGAAACGGGGGGACCAAAAGAGGCGGAGCCTCAAGCCCCGGGGGTGATGAGTTTCCCGATGGTGAGGATGTTTTGGTTGTTTTCGTATCGGTAGTCGCGGTAGTCCATTTTCTGACGGATGATATGGATTCCGAGGCCGCCGATCGGGCGTTCCTCGACGGGGAGGTTGAGATCGGGTTCGGGGTGGTCGAGCGGATTGAACGGGATGCCGGAATCCGTGAACCGGATCCGCAGCTGGTTGTTTTCTTCCCAGATGCGGATGGTTGCTTCGCCGGAGCTGCCGGGGTAGGCGTACATGGCGATGTTGACGAAAACCTCTTCGAGACAGACCCGGACGAGGTTGGCTTCTTTGGCGGAGAGCTTTGCAACGGCGGGATAGCGGTCGAAAAATTCCATCACGGTTTCCAGCTGTTCCGGTTGGGCGGGGACGGTCAGTTCCGCGCCGGTTTTTTCTTTGGCGAACTCGATCAGGAGCAATGTGATGTCATCCGCCTGTTCGACGCCTGTCGCGAATTGGAAAACCGCGTTCTGGATATGCTGAAGCATTTCGGGCGGGGTGGCGGCGGAATGTTCTTTGACGGTATCGACCAATCCTTCGTTGCCGAACATTTTGCCGGCGGCGTTGAAGGATTCGGTGACGCCGTCGGTGTAGAGGATCAGCATATCGCCGGGATTGAGGGTGATCGTATCGTTTTTGTACTCCTTTGCCGGCACGACTCCGAGCATGGGGCCGTGCCGTTGGGGCAGAAATTCCGTCGTGCCGTCGGCGCGCCTGACGAGCGGCGGGTTGTGGCCGCCGTTGGTGAAGTCGAGTGTTCCGGTCCGGATATTGAGGATGCCGAGCCAGTAGGTGACGAACATATCGGTCGTATTGTCTTTGGCGAGCATCCGGTTGAGTCTGCTTACGATTTCACCGGGTGCATGGAGCGTGTGGGCGATGCTGCGCTGGAGTGTCTGCGTGACCGCCATGAAGAGCGCCGCCGGGATTCCTTTGCCGGAAACGTCGCCGATGATGAGCGCCCAGTGGTCTTTATCCAGCGGGAAGATGTCGAAGAGGTCGCCGCCGACGCCGCGGGCCGGGAGCAGGTCCGCCGCGCAGACCAGCGTGGGGCAGTCGGGCAGCGGCGGCAGGATATGGGGCAGGATATCTTTCTGGATGACTTTGGCGGCGTTCAGTTCCCCTTCGGAGCGTTCCCGGGCGGCGACGGTGATTTTCAGTTGTTCAATGTAATCCGCCAGGGCGGACTGCATCTGTCTGAAGGAATTCGCCAGGTCGCCGATTTCATCGTCACGCCGGAAGTCGGGGACGGGTGCGTTGAAATTGCCTTGCCCGATTTCCCGCGACACGCGTGAGAGTTGAATCAGAGGTTCGTTCAATTTCCGGCAGACCACGAAGATGACCAAAATGACGATGCAGAGCACGAAAGCGGTGCCCAGCAAAAAGCGGTGGAAAATCGGCAGCAAAATCTGCATCTCCCAATCCTGGGGGATGACGATTCCCACCACCCAGCCGTTGACGCACCCGGCGTGGAGGAGTTCGCTTTCGCCCATCAGCCGGGGAACCGCGTTCAGGGTGATTTTGCCGGCGTGGTTGCGAAAGAGCGTCTGGGCCGCTTTGCGGTCCGCCGGATCCGGATTCGACGCTTCATCGCAGAGGGAGAAGATGCTTTCGCTCAGGAGTTCGCCGCGGTTGGGGTAGAGCATGATGTGGCCGAACTGGTTCATCACGAAAATTTCGCCGTGGCGGGAGAGTTTCCGCAGATCGGTCAGCGCGGTGTTGTCGAGAAATTTTTCGAGCTGGTCGAGCTCGATGCCGACCTGGAGGACTCCGACCGGCCGGCGTTCCCCCTCCTCCTCCCGGAACAGGGGGACGGAATAAGAGAAGGTCATGGCGTGGGGCGGGATGTTGGAGCGGAAGGGAACCGTCCACACCGGCTTCTCCAGCGCCAGCGGCACGACGAACCAATCCTGGGTGAGGTGGATTCCGTTTGGAATACGGAGGGAATGGTATTCGCCCCCGGCTTCATATTCGATGAAAAGGGGGGCGCCTTTGCCGGCGGCGGATTTGTTTTCCAGGTAGGCGACGCCGATTCCGGTGAGTTCCGGGCAGCCGCTGTTCATCGCCCGGACCGCTTCGCGCAGCATGGCGGCCTGTTTCTCCGGCGGCGGCGGATTTTGTTCCAGTGTGGCTGCCAGCAGTTTCGCCGCCTGTTCCGCCTGTACGAAGATCCGGTCGAGTGCGTAAGCGGTCTCGGCGGCGGTGGTGATGCCCTGATCGTTCAACCGGTTGGTCAGCCGCCGGAACAGATAAATGCCGGTCACCGTCGCGGTGACGGAGAGGCAGACCAGCAGGATCAGGCAGATCCAGACGCTCAGGCGCACGGGAAGGCTGTGAATGGAGAATCTCATTTCACCGGCCCTTTCCCGTTCGGCACAAAGGTTTCATACGAGATGGGGGCCTGCGTCATATTGAGGAGCTTCATGCATTCGTCGTAGGAGTCGCGCCGGAAGGTGCCGTCGTTCGCCTCGCCCGCCGGGGCGATGAGCAACCGCATTCCTTCGAGCATCCAGCGCTGGTGGCCCCGGCTGTAGGGGATGTTGGCGCGGCGGCACTCTTCTTCGACCAGTTCCAGGGCGCGCGAGGGGTTGGCGAAGGCGCGGCGCCAGCCTTCGAGCGTGGCGGCGAGAAAACGCCGGTACGCCGCGGGATCGGCTTCGTAAGTATTGCGCTTGCAGTAAAGGCCGTCGTCCACCAGTTTCGGGAAGAGATCGTTCAAATAAAAGGTTTCCAGCTCGCCGGCGTCGATTCCGGCGGCGCGGATCCGGTAATATTCGTCATAATAGACCCCCACCGTCACATCGACGCCGCCATAGAGAAACAGATCCGCGCTGGTGTATACCGGAATGACCCGGTAATCCTTGACATTGTAATGCGCCAGAAAGGAAAGCAAAGTCGATTGAAGCGAAGCCGAGGGCCATAGCCCGATCCGGTGGTTCGACATCTCCTGCGGGCGGCTGATTCCGGAACTTTTACGGGCGATCAGCATCAGGGCCGACCGTTGCGCGAGCTGCCCCGCGTTGACGATGTCCTCGCCCGCGGCGGAACGGCGCAGCGCCGAAAGGGGCCAGCCGACGATCACATCCGCGCCGCCGTCCTGAAGGGTATCGAAAATCTCCTCGTCGGGCGCCGGGTGGGAGATGACCACGTCGAGCCCGGCTTTTTCGTAGAGCCGGTCCGCCCGGGCCTGATAGAAACCGGCGAATTCGGCTTGCGGCAGCCAGAGCATCCGGGCGCGGATCGCATAACCCCCTTCCGCGCGGCAGAGAAGCGCGGCGAATACGGTCAGCAGAAGGATCAGGGGTAGTTTCGGCATGTCAATCCCGGCGTACGTTTGCAATCTCCGTAAAGCCGCTGATTTCGAGGATATCGTAAATATCCTCGTTGACTTTGCGGAGCGTTTCCGCGCCGCCGCGGCGGACCATCTCTTTCTGAACGGTCAGCAGCACCCGGATTCCGGCGCTGGAAATGTATTCGAGCGCGGAACAATCCACTATCAGCTCCGTCGCCTCTTCGAGAGCGTTCATGAGCTCCCTCTGGGTGGTCTCCGAAGTGTTCATATCGAGCTTGCCTTCCAGCCCGATGGAGAGGGTTTTGTGGTCGCGTTCGATGATTTTCATGCCGTTTTCTCCTGTTTTCCCTAATATATCATCATTTCGGGGCCGTTGCAAAAAGTTGAAAGTTGAAAGTTGAAAGTTGAAAGTTGAAAGCAGGAGGAAGGAAACAGTGTTTCCAAACAATCCCAAATCAGAAATTTCTTCACGACTCCAAGTTCAAAATGCGGCAAAGCGAAAAACACGAATGCCCGTTTATACTCAATCCGGTTAAAAACTTGAATACTTTTTACAAAGGGAACCTGGGTAAACGCGTCAGCGTTCTTCCCACTTTCAACTTTCAACTTTCAACTCTCTCACCAGAGGGGGGAACCCACGATGCGGTCGGCGCGGACTTTGCCGAACCGGTGCTGTTCGATGGGCTGGCTGCGGTTGTCGCCGACGACGTAATAATGGTCGGGCTCGACTTCGCGGGGCGCGAGGTTCCAGTCGGAAAAATATTTCACGTACGGCTCGTTGAGCTTGCTGCCGTTGATGTAGAGATCGCCGCGGCGGAACTCGACGGTTTCGCCGGGAAGCCCGACGATCCGCTTGAGGTAATAGGTTTTGCCGCTGAAACGGATGATGACCACGTCTCCCCGTTTCGGTTTTTCGAACCAATAACGCAGCTTATAACAGAAGGTGAATCCCTTGACCGGATAGGTCGGCGCCATGCTGGCCCCGTCGATGACGCAGGGCATCAGGACGACGCCGAACAGGATGGCGGCGACGGCCGCCACGATGCCCATCCGGAGAAAAAATCCCCGGGTCAACCGGGGAAAAAAGAAATTGAAGAACGTTCCGCGGTTGGTATCGTCGTCGGAGCGGTGAACTCCGGCGATGCTGTTCCACCATGCCAGGACTCTTCTCACAATATTCTCCTTTTACTCCGCCGCGGCCCTGGCGGCGGCGGCTTTGGCGGCGGCTTCCTCCGCTTCGAGGAAAGGCAGGAAGGCGTTTTTGTCGCTCGCTTTCATGTAGGCTTCTT
>JAVBSA010000211.1:0-4458 GCA_031556915.1 Victivallis sp. | reverse complement strand
TCGATCCCGAGCGCGGGATCGTCGAAGCGGATCGAGCGCTCGTGGCTCGGCATGTAAGTGTTGTCGACCTTGTAAAGAAAGGTCGCCGTTCCCGAAAGAACCGCGAAACCGTGCGCCATTCCGCGCGGGGCGTAAAACTGCCGTTTATTTTCCCCCGAGAGCTCGACGGCAAGATGCTTGCCGAAGGTCGGAGACCCCCGGCGGATGTCCACCACCACGTCAAGTACCGCTCCTTCGATCACCCGCACCAGCTTGGCCTGCGTATAGGGGGCCGCCTGATAATGGAGCCCCCGCAGAACGCCGTAGGTGGAATAGGATTCGTTGTCCTGTATGAAATCGGCGTCGATACCGATCCCGGCGAACTTCGCCCGGTTCCAGGATTCGAAAAAATACCCCCGCGCGTCGCCGAACACCCTGGGTTCGATGATGAGGACGCCCGGAATTTCCGTTTCAATGACCTTCATTCGCTCAGTCCTTCACAATCCGGGCCAGATACTGGCCGTAGTCGGTTTTCATGAGATCCTGCGACCGGGCCAGAACTTCGGCGGCGGTGAGCCAGCCGTTCTCCCAGGCAAGCTCTTCGAGGCAGGCGACTTGCAGCCCCTGGCGCTGTTCGATGGTGCGGATGAAATTACCGGCGTCCAGCAATGTCTCGTGCGTGCCGGTGTCCAGCCAGGCGTAGCCGCGCCCGAGTTTCTCGACCCGGAGCTTGCCGCGTTCCAGATAGGTCTGGTTGACGCTGGTGATTTCCAGCTCGCCGCGCGCCGAGGGTTTGGTGTTTTCGGCGATGGAGACGACTTCGTTGTCGTAAAAGTAAAGTCCGGTCACGGCGAAATTGGATTTGGGATTCTTCGGCTTTTCCTCGATGGAAACCGCCTGCCCTTTCGCGTCGAATTCCACCACGCCGAAGCGCTCGGGGTCGTGAACATAGTAGCCGAACACCGTGGCGCCCTCTTTCCGCCCGACGGCCTGGCAGAGCAGTTCGCCGAGATGCGCGCCGTGGAAGATGTTGTCGCCCAGCACCAGGGCCACGTTGTCGTTCCCGATGAACTGTTTGCCGATCAGGAAGGCTTGCGCCAGCCCGTCGGGCGACGGCTGGATCGCATAGGTGAGGTTGATGCCGAACCGCGAACCGTCGCCGAGCAGCCGTTTGAAGCCCGGCTGGTCTTCCGGCGTGGTGATGATAAGAATATCCTGAATTTTGGCGATCATCAGCACCGACAGCGGATAATAGATCATCGGCTTATCGTAAACCGGCAGAAGCTGTTTGGAGACGCCGAGCGTCACCGGGTGGAGGCGCGAACCGGCGCCGCCTGCAAGAACGATACCCTTCATTTGTCACCTCCCAGGCCAAGCCGTTCCCGCTGATAGGAGCCGTCCTGTACGTGTTTGCACCAATCGTTGCGATGTTCGAGATACCAGAGCACGGTTTTGCGGATTCCGCTTTCGAAGGTCTCGCGCGGTTTCCAGCCGAGTTCCCGGCCGATCTTGGAGGCGTCGATCGCGTAACGGACGTCGTGCCCGGGGCGGT
Source organism: Victivallis sp. (assembly GCA_031556915.1). Taxonomy (GTDB): domain Bacteria; phylum Verrucomicrobiota; class Lentisphaeria; order Victivallales; family Victivallaceae; genus Victivallis. The sequence continues at coordinate 2,927 of JAVBSA010000211.1, read as the reverse complement.
CGGCGACAAAGGTGATCTGTTCGCGGTAGGACTTTTTATCCTGCCGCGGCGAAATCTCATCCAGCAGGTCGCAGATGGCGTGAACCACCTCAATATTCTTTTTCTCGTTGTGCCCGCCGATGTTGTAGGTCTCGCCGGGAACGCCCCGCGTCACGACGGTCAGGAGCGCCCGCGCGTGGTCTTCCACAAAAAGCCAATCCCTGATCTGGCCGCCGTCGCCGTAAACCGGGAGCACTTTGCCGTCGAGCGCATTCAGAATCACCAGCGGAATCAATTTTTCCGGAAAGTGGTAGGGCCCGTAGTTGTTGGAGCAGTTGGTCACAATCGTGGGCAGTTTAAAGGTGCGCATCCAGGCGCGGACCAGGTGGTCGCTCGCCGCCTTGCTGGCGGAATAGGGCGAGGAAGGCGCGTAGGGGGTATCTTCGCGGAACAGATCCTCCGGCCCCTCGAGATCCCCATAGACTTCGTCGGTGGAAATGTGGTGGAACCGGAATTTTTTCTTCGCCTCTTCGCCGAGCGTATTTACATACTTCCGCGCCGCCTCCAGGAGCTCATAGGTGCCGACGACGTTGGTCTGGATGAATTCGCCGGGACCGTCGATGGAGCGGTCCACATGGGACTCGGCCGCGAGATGCATCACGGCGTCGGGTTTGAAATCATCGAAAATCCGGTCGAGATTCGCGCGGTCGCGGATGTCGCACTGTTCGAAACGGAAACGCGGATTCTCCGCGACCATGGCGAGAGACTCCAGATTGCCCGCGTAGGTGAGAGAATCGACCACGCAGACCTCATGGTCCATCTCGCCGATCATGCAGCGGACGACGGCGGAACCGATGAATCCCGCGCCTCCGGTAAGCAGAATTTTGCTCATTGATAAATCCCAAGTTTGTATTGTCAATCGAAATCATGGAAAATATACCCGCATTTTACCGTAAAGTCAACCGCATCAGGCGATTTTTTCGATCAGAGAAGCGCTTGTTCACCGAAAATCGACGGTGAGGCGCCACTCCCAACTCAGCTGTTCGCCGGGGGCGAGGCCGAGCGGGATGAAGGGCTCCACGGCAAAGCAGCCGGAATCGTTTTTCCAGAAGACACTTTTGCATAAGAGCCGGTCGGATGCGATACCAACCGCAAGACACCGGGTTCCGGCGGCAACTCCGCCCGCTTCGTTGGAGATGTATTCCACCGGAGACCCGGCGACGGATTGCGGAGTCCGGCCCGGCAGGCGATACCACCACTCCTCGAATCCGTTCCGCACATGGAAGAAAGGATGCATGTAGACGTTGCCGTCGATCCGGCGGGAACCGGTGTTCCGCAACTCCTGCCGCCAGAGGATCTCCGGCGAGAATGGCCTGATCGTAACCGTAAGCGTAAGCTCATAGGCGTATCCTTCCCGCTCTTCGCAGGATTGATGCGCGGAAAGAACCCAGCTTTCCTTTGTCTCTTCAACCCGCGATTCCCAGGGAAAGGCAGTGAGAACCCGGGAACGGAAATAGTTGCGCGGGTGCGGCCGGAAAATGCCGACGCCGATTTTCAGCAGCTCCCCATCCGCCAACTCCAGATCCGGCAGGAACTCCTGCGCGCAGCCGAAAGCGGGATGGAAATCGAAAATCGGCCGGGTATGGAAAATACTTTCATCACTCCCCGCCGGGCGGAGGCTCGCGATCCATCCGGCCCGGAAGAAGCGGCACCCGAGCTCGCCGCCCCCGGCCGGATCGACGAAGCTCACTTCAAAGCAGCCGTTGTCAACGCCGATTCCTCCGGCGCAGCCGGCCACGAACAGAAGCAGCGCGAAGAACAGCACCAGCCGGATCACTTAGCGGCGCTCGGTCGGTGCGACCAGGTAGACGCCGAGCCGGCCGGCCGGAATTTCCGCCTCGAAGGTCTCCGGCCGCCCGGCGGCGAGCTGCCTGTCGTCGAGCAGATTCGTCACGTGTATTTTGCCCTTGTCGATCCCGGCTTCCCCATACGGAATCGTGATTTTGAACGTCGCGTCGCCGTCGCTGTTGTTCGGCACGACCAGGACCGCCGCCCGGTGGTTGTAACGCGCATACGCCTGCAGCAGCTCCGGCCGGTCCGTCCGCACCTTGCAGATTTTGACATTCCGCAGCGAAGCGGGAAAGGCCTCGAAAATCTCCGGGAAACGGCGGCGGATGCGGATCATCTTCTTGGCCAGTTCGTAGAAATCGCGGTTGTCCTCCAGCTTCCGCCAGTCAATTTTGTTCGCGTAGAGCCAATGGGAGGGGATGTCGCGGCTGTAGGGATTGTTCCACTCCTCACCCAGGTACCAGATCGGAATGAACGGCGTAAACATCATCCCGTACCCGAAGGCGATCGGACTGGCCTCCGCTGTGTACCGTTTGCTGTCATGGCAGGAGAGCGTCAGCGCGTAGAAACGTTCGCCGCCGCCGTTCTGACGCGCCTTTTCGGGGTGCTTGCCCGTTCCGTCGATCCACCCCAGCTCCTCGCCGTTTTTCACCATATCGACGATATTTTTCTGCAAAAAGACGTCTCCGTTCATGCGGGGCTTTTTATCCGGCCCGATGAAGGCCCCCTGGTCGAAATCGAAGGTTTTCTCCCGCTCGCTGGCGTTCTCCGCGAACAGGACGATCTTGCGGCCGAAACCGAGCAACCGCTCCCGGGCGGTGCGGTAGGGTGCATATCCGGCGAACGCCGGCGCGCAGTCGGCGCGGAATCCGTCCGCCCCGGTCAGCAGGATGAGGTCGACCAGACGGGAGGCGAACCATTCGTTCAGCTCCGGATTCTCCCAATTCCACACATAGCCGTTCCAGGCGGGCTTGGCTTCGCCGATAAACCACTCAGGTTTCTGCTTGTAGAGCGGGGCGTTTTTGGTCACTCCCCAGGTGACCACGTCGAAGAAGACCCGGATGTTGCGCCGGTGCGCCGAATCGACGAACTCTTTCACG
>JAVBSA010000426.1:0-3316 GCA_031556915.1 Victivallis sp. | reverse complement strand
CCCGTGATTCCCGTCACGACCAGTTCATAGGGGCCTTCGCCCTGGATCACCACCTGACGCGGCTTCCCGGACTACAAGGTCGGCTTCCCGAAATCGGCGGGAATATTCAGCGCCTTGCCGTCAATCGTGATGCGCAGTTTGCCCAGCGGCCCTGTGATGCATCCGGCCAGCGCATTGAATTTGATCGGCGGCTCCATCTTGAGATGCGTCTTTACGGTGAATTTGTCCGTGCCGACCGGGGTAACGGCATGCGTTACCGTGCCTTTGGAGCCATCCCACAGGATGGTGCCGGTAAATATTTTTCCGTCGCCGTCCGGTTGAAGATTTCCTTCTTGCCAGCTCCGGTTGTTGCGGGTACTCCAATTCTGATTGAAAAACAGGATCTCGAAGTTCAGGCCGCCCAGGGAGAATGCTCCGTTATCCGAATCTTTCAGCGTCATTTCGGGCGGAAACGACACAGCGTACAGACATATGGAAAAAAGGACGGCAAGAAATGATAATGACGTTTTCACAATACTCCTTTTCATTCATTCAAAAATTCAATTCACCTGGACCCAGTCGGCGTTGCCGTCCACAAAATTCTTCACCTGCGTGAGGCTGGTGCGGTATTGGCTTGTTCCGCCGCTGCCCGCATGGCCGTCGGCGTAGACCGCGTTGGCGCGCAGGTTGTGGCGCAGCATCAGACTATTCTTGGTTTCCGTCGAGTACGTATAAATGTCGCAGGTCTGCAAACCGACGGCGCCTCCCTGTTGATTGGAAATCCCGGAATCGCCCATCAGGATGGTTCCGCTCGGATTTTTCATACGACTTTGAACAAAGTAGATTCCCACGTCGGTGCTGCCGTTCTTGAGCTTGTGGATGAAATTCCCCAGATCGCCGGAAATACCGGTTCCGCTGTTGTTGAGGAAATAATGGTACATGGGCATTCCATAGGTTCTATAGTCGTATTTATCGGTGCCGTCACCCGAAGCCAGCATCGAGGATACGGAGGGACAGTAGAAAAGCTTTGAATACCGGACGGTTGCGCTAACTCTCACATAAGGAAGATAGGCCGCTCCGCCGCCGTAGACGCCGAGCAAATAGCTGTTGAACGGTACGGCTGCGCCGCCGCCGGAAGTGGGGCCTTTTTCGATAATGTATTTATAGTCCGCCGCGTACATGAGATGGGCGGTGCCGCCCTGTTTCAGCTGGTTCAGACAGGTGGTCGACTTCGCGCTCTCCCGGGACCGGTTGAGCGCGGGCAGCAGCATGGAGGCCAGGATCGCGATGATCGCGATCACCACCAGGAGCTCGATCAGTGTAAAGTGCTTTTTCATTTGGAAACCCCTTTATCTGTTACAGGTGCGGTTGACAACGATCGAACAAGTGGAACCCTCGTGGAATTCCACCGGAAACAAGGTTTCGTGTCTGCCGGAGGAATTCTGCAGCGTCTCCGCCAGGCTCCGGGCCATGGGATAGATATCCCAGGAACAATGCGTGCACTCCGTCATGGGGAGCGGGAAACTGCTTCGGGCGCCGCCGCCGTAGGTCACGGTGGAAAGCTCTCCCGGAACGGATATCCCTTCCGCCTGAATCTCCTTCCAGAGCCCGCCGAAGAGACTGGCAAGCCCCACCAGCGCGGTGAAACCGCATTGGCGGCTCCGAAGTTCCCGGAACGCCTTCCGGGCGACCTCGCCCTCCCGTTCCCCCGGGGTCATGATGTCCGTGAACAAACGCAGATCCGGTACGATTCCATGCTCCGTAAGGACATCGAGATAAGCGTTCCGGCGCTGCATGAAGTTGTAGTTGTGCCCGGCGCTGTTGTCGAAGAGCGCGATCCGGGTGTGCCCCTTCGCGATCAGATGTTCGATCACCCGGCGCATGCCGTTATAGTGATCGGTATCGACGTAGGAGACATGTTCCGTATCCTCCGGCTGGCCGATGCACCCCAGGCGGATTCCCGCCCGGCGGATCCGGTCGGTCAACTCGCGGGACTAGGAAAAGCCGACCAATATGGCGACCGCGGGACGTTCCTCCCGGATCATGCGTCCGATCACCTGGCCGATCGACTCATCTTCCCGCGGATGCAGCGTCCGGATCTGGCTGTCGCCGGAATCGTACACGGAGTGGAGCGCGTCGAGGGTCAGGAGTTCCAGCATGCTCCGCCGTTTCCCCGACTGCCGCTCTTCCACCAGGCAGATCCGCTGCGAATCCGTCGTCTTTCCCGCTTTGCCGGGGACACAGGAGCGCACAAAGGTACCGATGCCGCGCCGCCGTTCCAGCATTCCCTCGTTTAAAAGGGAGGTGAGCGCCTCGCGCAGCGTGCCTTTGCAGATGCCGAGCTCCTTTATGAGTTCATTCTCCGAAGCGAATTGCGAACCGATTTCATAAGCGCCGCTCTGCAGCTTGTCGATCAGGATATGACTGACCTCTTCCCGTTTTGATCTTGCAATGTTTTTCATAATCAATGCCATAAATGTGGTGTTAGGATGTCTTACTACCAGTAATTATACTTCAGGCAACAGAGAATGTCAAGAGCTGTTCCGATTTTTTTCTCGATTTTCCGATCCGATCATCAAACAAAAATAAACACAGGAGTCAAATGTAATGTGCATAGATGCAGCAAATGCGGACGAATGAGCTTAAGATGAAGTACACCTGTGTAGTTATTTCGTTTTAATTACACCTGTTCTATTGACATGGCCACGGATTTGAGGTATAATTAAAATAACGAAACCATTGGAGTGCCCATGCCAGGAACAACACCGAAATACCGGAGCGTCGGCGATCATTTGATCGGCCGGATCCGCAAAGGAGAGCTGAAACCGGGGGAACGCCTGCCCGGCGAGCGCGCCTTTGCCGAACGGCTTGGCGTATCTGTTCCCACGGTGGTGTCGGCGATGAAATATCTCGAACGTTCCGGCGTGGTGGTGCGGCGGCGGGGTTCGGGGACCTATATCTCCTCCGATCCGTCGCTTTTCCAGCGCCGGAAAAGGATCGGGTTTTTCGTCCCCCAGCCGCACGCGTACTGCTGCCATCTGTTCAACCGGCTTTGGGTTTTCTGCTACGAAAACAACTGCGACCTGGTGCCGCTGTGCCGCGATCCCGACCAGCTCGAAAGCGCCGTGGCGGAGTTCCGGCTGGACGGGCTCCTGGTCTACAACCAGGGTAGTTTTTCGCGGAAGGAGGTCGAGCGCTTCAACGCCAAAGGCACCCCATTGCTGCTGCTCAGCTCCATCCAGGACGAGCTCTCCGATTTTTCCTTCGGCTACTCCAACGCCGACCTGATCCGGGACGCCATCGCCTACCTGGCCGGACTCGGACACAGCCGGATCGG
>JAVBSA010000085.1:0-3040 GCA_031556915.1 Victivallis sp. | reverse complement strand
ACCGGAAACGTTTCTCTCCCCGGGGGTGCAAAAGGTGGAGCCCGAGGAGGCTAAAGCAATGGCCTCCTCGGCACCCACAGCTTTTCAATCCGCAAAATTTCCGGACGCGCGAAACGCAAAGGAATCATAATATGGTTTGGCTACAGGCAGGTTTCTGGGGTTTGTTCGCCGGTGCGGCCCTGATTCTGGGGGCTTTGATCGGATATTTCAGCCGGGTTCCGCAGCGGGTGATCGCCATTGTCATGGCGTTCGGCAGCGGGGTTTTGATCTCGACCCTCGCTTTTGAATTGATGGAAGAGGCTTACCGCAAAGGCGGATTCGATGCCGTGGCGTTCGGTTTCCTGGGCGGAGCCGTCATCTATACCGTCGCCAACCGGGTGCTGGCGCTGTTCGGAGCCAAACACCGGAAACGCTCCGGAAACCACCCCGAACAACGCATGGAAGATGCCGACAGCGGCACGGCCATCGCCGTGGGAGCGCTGCTGGATGGGATTCCGGAATCGATCGCCATCGGAGTCTCCATGATCGAAGGGGGCAAGGTCGGGGCGGTGACGGTGGCGGCGATTTTTCTCTCCAACATCCCGGAGGGGCTTTCCAGCTCCTCCGGCATGAAGAAGGCGGGGTACGGCAAGCTCTATATTTTTGGAATCTGGATCGCCATCGCCGTGCTGTCCGGAATGGCGTCGCTGGCGGGGTACTCGCTCTTTTCGCACTTCCCAAGTACGGTGGTGGCGGCGACGCTCGCCACCGCCGCCGGAGCGATCCTCTCGATGCTGGTCGACACCATGATCCCCGAAGCCTTCAGCGAAACCCACGACTACGCCGGGCTGGTCACCGTGGCGGGCTTCCTCGCCGCGTTCGCTTTGAGCATGAACAGTTAATCAACTCGGATCAGCTTGATTGCAAAGGGCTTCAGGGTAAATTCACCCCGGAGCTCGACGCTTTCGTTGTTGTTCCAGATATCCTTGCCGGCGACCGTCACGGGGTTGCCGCCGTCGATCAGGCGGACCTTCTGTTCCGCGTCCGCCAGGTTGACGATGGACAGATATTCCATTTTGCCGTCGGGCCCGGGAATCACGCGGCACTCCACCCCCGCGTTCGGCAGCTCGCCGCTCCAGGCGATGACGCCGGGCATCATGCCCGAATAACCCCGCAATTGATCGAGGGTGACGACGGAGCCTTTGCCGAACTGCCTGACGCCGCCGGCCTGCAGTGCCGCGGCGAAGGTTTCGGGCAGCTCGAGTTTGCCGCCGGCGTAATTGCTCCACTCCGCCGGACCATCGAGCCACAGCGTACCGCCGTTCCGTACCCATTCGGCAAGGGCAAGCGCCGTCTCCTGAGGCAGATGGCGCAGCTTCCCCGCGGCGACGAGTTCGACGCCCCGAAGCTCCCTGCCCGGATAGGTGAAGCGGACGCCCGCCGGATTGATCCTGAGCCGGTCATACGCCGCGCGGATGCTTTTCTCATAGTCCCCGCCCTGGAGCAGATGGTTTTTTTTGTCATAATAGATCCTGACCCGCCCGCCGTCGAGGCTCTGCATCCGGAGCAGAACGGGATAATGCATCCGCAGCCGGAGCGCGGTCCGGCCGATTCCTTCCAGCCCAAACGGATAGCGCGAGAAGGATTCGACATGGCCATATCCTTTGCTCTCCCAATCCGCCCGCATTCCGCGCCAGATGTTCGCCGACTGAATTCCGCGCGTGACTCCCTGATACATGCGCATGGCGAGAAACTCCCGGTTGGAAGTATATTGTTCGCGGATGAAATGCCATTCGTGGTTGGTCACGGGGCGGTCGGGGAAGAGACTGCGTAAGTGGTCCAGCCAGATTTCCCAGGCGGAGTCCGAACCGGAAACGTTCTGGCCGAGAGCGATATTGTCCTCTTCATCGAGCATTTCATAACCGAGGTTCCCCATCAGCTTGACCCAGATCTGCTTCTCCGGCAAAGAAGCGAGCAATTGATCGCGCAGAAATCCGTAGAAACGGTTCACGGCAAGGCTCTGGTACTCCGTCCAGTCCACTTTGGCCTGGAGTTTCGCCGCGTCCTTAAGCGTAATCTCCTCCATAGCGGCAAACTTGCTCCCCCAGGCGCGGTTCAGCGCACCGGCGTCGCCGTATTTCTCTCTCAGCCAGGCGATGAAGCCTTTGCGGAAATCCTCGGAGCCGGCCTTGACCTCATACCCCGGTTCGTTGGCGGTTCCGAGGCTCGCCAGATGCGGTTTGTCCTGCAAAAAGGGCAGGATGTTGCCGTACATGCGGCGGAAGGCCTCCTTCGCGCCATCCGACAACACGTTCCAGTCGAAGTTGTTGTGACCGGCGTAAGGGCTGCGGGCATTGGCCAGGTCTTCCGGCACATCCTTGCAGTAGTGCGAGGAAAGCAGCAGATTGGCGGCGAGCCGGTTGGCCCGGCACCGGTCGAGGTAATCTTTGACGGCGGAGCTTTCGCCCCGGTAGGAGCGCGCCTCCCCCCGGATGAGATCCGGGGATTTTTTGACGGTATCGTCTTTTCGCTTTTCGAAATTCAGCCAGTCGTTCATATTGGTTTCGACCACCAGGGAGTTGAAGCCGAGCCTCGGGGCATGGCGGCTCCAACTGAGGGCAGGCAGTCCGGCCAGGGGGCCGATCAGCAGGATCGGGCGGCCGTCCTGGCAGATGACGCCGTTTTCGACGGCAAGTTCGCGGTCCGGGTCATAGGCGGGGACCGGGAGCTCTTCGACTTGTCCCTTCTCGTAAGCGGTCAGCTCGGAATCGAGTTCATCGAGCATCCCGGCAATGTCGTTCAGTTCCTCCATGGCGATCCGATATTTCTTCTGCCGGTTGAAATCGTCCGGAATGAAATGATCGAGGAACAATCCGGCCGCCGCCGCGGTGATTCCGGGCAGTTCCGCCGGTATGTTCAAGGCCGCCCGGCGCTGTTCCAGCCCGGCGAGGCGGAGTTTCAGCTGTTGCCGTTTGTCATTCATGACTTCGGAGGAAAAAAACGAGAGCGGCATCGGTTCCGCGCCCTCGGCGATAATCCGCCCGTCCGGAGTACGGATCGA
>JAVBSA010000150.1:0-2646 GCA_031556915.1 Victivallis sp. | reverse complement strand
TTCTCGACGGCATCGCCGACGACTTGCTGTCGCCGGAACAGATCCTGGCGATTTCCCGCTCCCCGGTTCCGGTAATCCTGAGCCGGAACACGGTTCCAGTCAGCCAGATCAATTACGTGTGCGGCGACAACGCCGCGGCGGGCGCGACCATAGCCAATCACCTTTGCCGCCTCGGGCACCGGAAACTGGCGATCCTGATCAACGAACCGCACCTTTATACGGTGGAAGCCTACCGCCGGGGATTCGAAAGCGTCGCTTTCTCGAACGGTTGCACGGTTGAAATTCTCGACTGCAACATGAAGCCGGGCGACCGGTGCGAGCAACAGGTCGAAACGTTTATGAAAGAGTTCCGTGACGGCAAATACGATTTCACGGCGCTCTTTCCCGTAAGCTGTTCCGGCGCCCTCCTGGCGAAGAAATATCTGCATGCCCTCGGGATGTCCATTCCCGGGGACCTGAGCGTCATCAGCGCCGGAACCATCCCCATGCTCCCCTGGCTGACAACCGTCGATTCCGGCGTTGAGGAATATAAGGAGTATGTCATCGGCATGGCAAAGGAGATTCTGGATCGCAGCAAAGCTTACAAACGTCAAATCGAATTCCGGCAAAAATTATCGGAAGGAACTTCAGTACGGAAAATAAAAACAATGGAACCGTCAACATTAAAGGAAAGGGTGTTTATCGCATAACGCAGGCATTCGAGAGATCCAACAATCTATCAAACAAGAGGCGAATTATGAGAAAAAACAGTTTTACATTGATCGAGCTCCTCGTCGTGATTGCCATCATTGCAATTCTCGCATCCATGCTGCTGCCGGCTTTGCAACAAGCCAGGGAAAAGTCAAGAGGCACCGCTTGCATCAATAACCTGAAACAGGTTTTTACCGGACTGTATCAGTATGCGGGAGATTATGAGTATTACCCCTGTGCGAAACCCAAAGAATCACCGGAACCGAACATCGACTGGTGGTATTTCAGAGTCGCTCCCTATCTGGGGATGAAGAAGGCGGTCTCATGGCAGGATGCCAGCGACGTCCGCAACGGCGGGGTGTTGAAATGCCCTTCGCTGCCGATTCCGCCTGCGTCAGAGAGTCTGAATTACTGTGGCTATTCCATGAATGGCTTCCACTTCACTGACGAGGCTTTTTCCATGCGTCCGTCGATCCCGGATCCGACCGGCAACACTACTATCCGCTATGTGAAGCCGGAAAGCAAACCGCAGCGGGGCAACTGGGGCATGCCGAAGCCCTCGCCGTCCGAGGTCTGCTTCGTCTCGGAAATGGGAGCAACGGACGACAGTAAGTCGATTCAGCCCAATATCAGAACCGGAGCCGACTTGATCATGTTGGACTACAACACCCTGACGCTCGACCCCATGACCGCGAATTTCCGGCACGGCGGGATGAAGAATGCCATGTGGTTCGACGGACACGTCACCCCCACCAGGTTCAAAGAAATCAACTACCATATGGTGCATTTCCCCTATATCTAGTGCATGATTAACCGAATGAAAGAATTGCGCATGAAATTGAAAAGAGTGATGCTGGCGGCTCTCGCCATGTTCGCCGCCATTGCGTTCGCCGCGGCGGACGACGGGCTGAATGTCGATGTGAAGCAGGGCGTCAAGAAATATGTTCCGGGCGTTAAAACGCCGCCGCCGAACTATGCGTTTGCCGGCGAAGGGGTTGAAATCTCCTGGAACCCGCAGGATTCCAAGTATATCGAATTGGTGTTCAACCGCGCCCTGCCCCTGCCGGAATTCACCAAGCTCTCGGTGACGGCGAAGTTTCGCTCGCCCGCCGGGTGCCCGGTGCGCAACATCGGGCTCCGGCTGACCGACAAGACCAATGAGACGTTCCAGTTCAGCCGCAGCGTTAGCTTCCGCGAAGGCGGAATCATCGAGGCCACCTGGGACGTCGCCGCCGGCCAGTGGCCGAACAGCTGGGGCGGCAACAACGACAAAAAGCTCGACCAGCCGATGAAAATCTACGGATTCGGCGTCGATTACGCTCCGGAAGGGATGGAGGCGAAATTCGAGCTTCTCTCCGTTTCCGCCTTCGTTTCCGGCGGCGAAAACGCCCGTACCACCCGTCCCTTTTACAACTTCGATATGGGGGACAGTTTCCGCCGCCTCTGGGGGCACGGCGAACTTACCCAGGGGATGAACGCGCTGACCGTGACGGGAATCCGCGGCGAGCTGACGCTCACCGAACGGATGTACGATCTCCGTTATTTCCGTTCCCGGCCGACCAAACTGCTGCTCGACGCCGAGCTCTCCGCCGGCCAGGTGAAGGTTCTCTGGATGTTCCGGGACGCGGCGAACAAGCAGCTGAAGACTCCGGAGCTGTCTCTGAAGCAAGGCAAAAACAGTCTTGAATTCGATCTCGCGACCGTTATGGCCGAAGCGCAGCTGCCGCTGCGCGTGGAACGCTTCATCCTGATCGGCCAGGGGGACGTGCCGGGAACCGTCCGCCTCACCGGCAGCTCCCTGGTGACGGAACAGCCGCTGATTGAATCGCTCGATTTCGACATCGCCACCGGCAATGCGCTCCATGTGCTGAAACAGGGAGAAGAAAACGCCTTCCGGCTGGAATTCGTCAATCGCTCCAACCGGAGCGGCAAATTCAACATCGATCTTGTCTTCCG
>JAVBSA010000363.1:0-5409 GCA_031556915.1 Victivallis sp. | reverse complement strand
CCTTGGCGGCCTCCAGCTCGCTGATGCGAACCTCGATGTTGGCCTTCTCGCTGGCTTCGGAGGTAACTTCCTGATTCCGCTTGGCCTTGGCCTGCGCCAGTTCGGCCGCGAGGACGTTCGTCTGCATGACCGCCAGCTTCTGGCCCTGCTTGATGTAATCGCCGTCGTTGACGTAGATGTCTTCGATCCGCCCGGCCAGCTTGGCCGCGATGCTCACTTCGGTGGCTTCCAGCCGGCCGTTCCCGGAGGCGAAGCCGGCTCCCGCCGTCCTCTGCGCGTCCTGATACTTGCCGTAAACGTAATACCCGACCCCGGCCAGCGCCACAATCACCAGCCCCCAAATAACTTTCTTCATACGTTACCCCGTTCTTTAAGTGTCTGATGAAGGTAATATAACGCACCTCCGGCAGAAAACAACCCGGGCACGCAGGAGGGATCAATTTTCGCATTATTTTTTTACCGGAATCTTGACAAACGCCGCAATATACCACATAATACAACGGGAGAATAACGATATGAAATTTTTGATCTTTTTTGCACTCGCCTGCGGCGCCGCACTTCACGGGCTGGAGGTTGACGCGGATTTCGCCTGGCGCATGGCGGAACAGGCGGTCGCCGCCGGGCCGCGCCATTCCGGCTCGGAGGGCGCGCAGCGCTCGGCGGAGTGGATGACGGAAGAGCTGAAAAAACATACCCGCTTCACCATCCGGGCCGTCACTTTCGAGGAGGAGACCCCGGCCGGGCGGATCGCCTTCTGCAACCTCGTCGCCGAACTCGCCGGCACTTCGCCGAAGTTCGTGGTTGTCGGCGCTCATTACGATACCAAGCACCTGCCGGAACTCGCCGGCGATTACCTGGGCGCCAACGACGGAGCCTCCGGCACGGCGGCGCTGCTGGCGATGATCCAAGCGCTCAATCAAGCTCAAACACCCCTCCCCTTCGGCGTGCGTTTCGTCTTTTTCGACGGCGAAGAGTGCCGCCGGAACTACGCCTCGAACGACGGCTTGCACGGCAGCCGCCATTACGTTCGGTCGCTGCGGGAGAGCGGAGAACTTGCCGACTGCCGCGCCATGCTTCTGCTGGATATGATCGGCAGCCGGGATTCCACCATCACCTTCCCCAAAAACAGCGATCCCGACCTGCGGAAGCTGGCGCTGGAGGAGGCGGCAAAACGGGGACACCGCAACCGTTTCGCCGATTACAGCGGCGGCATCCTCGACGACGACCTGCCGTTTCTGGCGGCGGGAATTCCGGCGCTGAACTTCATCGGCTTCCGCTACGGGCCCGACAACAGCTACTGGCACACCGCCGAAGACACGCTCGACAAACTGTCTCCGCAAAGTTTGAAGATCGCCGCGGACGTCGCGCTGGCGGTGCTCCTGCGGCTCGGGGAAACAATCAAATAACATAACAATTGTTTTGCAACAAAACAAAATTATCCATAAATATCAATAAAATCTGTTTGTATTTGTTCTATTCCTTTGTCATAATATGATGGAACCAAACAAAGGAAGATCATGATGACAAAGCGGACTCTTGTGAAAGCCCTGCTTATGGCGGGCGCCCTCTTCGGCATGGGAGACCTTGCCGCGCAAATGAAGACCGGCTCCGACCTGCGCGATTACTATCAGCTGTTCGGCCTTGACTCCGCCCGCCGGGACAATGACAGACTCGTGGCGCTCTCAAGCAGCGCCGAAGCGAATATTTTCTTCCCCGGCGAACAGCCCGAACTGGAATTCCAGCTCCGCAACCTCTCCGACACTCCGCTCAACGGCGATGCGAAAGTGATCCTGTTCGCCTGGCGCACGGAAAACGTCTACGGCGACATCTGGCGGCCGCGCGCGGTCGCGACGGACGGCGAAATCGACGTCATGCAAGTCCGGATCGACATCCCCGCCAAAGGATTCCGGAATTTCAAGGTTTCCCCGAAACTGCCGGAGAAATTCGGCGGTTACGCGCTTGTCTTCGACCTGCCCGGCTCCGGGAGGCAGTTCATGACCTCCATCGTGCGGGCGATGCCGAACACCCCGAAAGCGGAACAGTTCCCCAAACAATCCGGCGAACAGTTCCCGGCCGCCGCCATGGCGCGCCTCGGAATCCAGGCGATCCGGTTCGGCGTCCCCTTCGACGTCACTTCGCAGGCACGGCAGCGGACGCTCGAATTCCTGAAGCGCTCCATGGAAGACCTCAGGAAGCACCATGTCGCCGCCACCATTCAGATCGGCGCCGGAGACGGCGGCTACCCCCTCGGCCGCCCCCGGCCCCACCTCGATGAAAACAGCATCATGCAGCATACCAAGAGCGATATGGCCTGGCTGCCGCAGTACGACGCCGAATTCGAGGAATTCTGTTATCGGCTTTTCTGTGAATACGGCTGGCCCAAAGGCCCCATAAACGGCACGATGCTCTGGAACGAACCATGGGAAGGCATCTCCATCTCCGGCTGGGGCGCCGACATGCTGCGCTTCCGTGAAATGTACAAAGCGATGGCGCGGGCGGCCCGGCGCGCCGGACGCGACGCGGGCGTCGAAGTGCTGGTCGGCGGATGCGACTCCAGCTCGAATACGTTCGACAAATTTTTCCCGGATGACGACGAAGAATTCCTGGGCTATCTTGATTTCTGCAGCATCCATTATCAGGGGCTTTCCTCTCCCTCCCTTTACCGCAAATGGATCGGCCGCAAACCCGAACGCGTCCTGATCTGGGACACCGAGAGCTGGGTCGCCAACAGCGAAGACCTGCTGCCCGGCGTGATCGCCGCCAACCGCGCCGCCGGATACGACCGTTCGATGGGATTCTTCGGCGGCTACGTCTTCGGCAACAAGGACCACAACCAATCGGGCGTCATGCATGCGAAAATCCAGACCGTCGACGGAGAAAAGGAGATTCCGTTGCCGCTCATCGCCTACCCGATGGCTTCGGCGGTGGCCGCGCTGCAGAATTTCATCGGCAACCGCGACTTCCGTGAAATCCTGTTCCAGGACGGGCTGCCCTGGGTCTTCGTCTTCGACGGGTTGGGAAACGACCCCGAAGACGGCACCGTCGTGGTGCTCGGCGATCTCAACGGCCTCTTCGGCGACGGCGCCTTATACTCCAACATCCGCTCCCTTGATGAGCGGAACATGAAGCGAAAACTGAGAGCGGGATCGGCGGACCGCAACGAGTTGACAGCCCGCTTCCCCGACCGGGACATCCGGCCGGACACGGTTCAAACATTGCTCAATGAACCGTGGCCCTTCCGCAATGTGACGCTGGACCTGGCGGCGGACGGCAAACAATTCGCTCTATTCGACGTCTACGGCAACCGGATCGAGCCGGTAAACGGCCGGTTCCGCCTGCCGCTCGACCTTCGCGGCCACTATCTGCGGAGCACGGCACCGGGCGGATTTGCGGCGTTGCTGAAAGCGTTGAAGGAATCGCGCCTCTCCGGCCTCGAAGTCGCCGAAATCATTCCGCGCGACTTCCTCACCCCCGTCGCGCCGGGGGCGAAGCTTCGCGTCACCCTTCATAACGTCACCAATCGGCCCCTGACGGGAACCCTCGCCGGAACGGTCGGTAAACTCGATATGAAATTTCCGGAGCTTTTGACGCTCGCTCCCTTCGAAAAGCGCGAACTGGAACTGGAAGTCGCGTCGGGCTCCCCCGCCGCCGACAACAGCTATCCGCTCCTCCTCGCCTTCGACGCCGGCAAAGAGGGTTTCGCCGAAGTCCGCGACACCATGCACGTCAATGTAATCGCCAAACGCACGATCAAAGTCGACGGCGTCCTCGACGACTGGAACGACGCCCTGCCCCAGATCGTCAACGCCGACAGCGCCGCATCGCCGAGCCTGATGGAAAAAGCCTGGCTGCCCTTCGAGAAATTCGACGCGGGCAAAGAGGCCGGAGTCGCCGCCTTCTACGCCGCCTACGATAAAAATTTCTTCTACGTGGCCGTCAAAGCGGCCGATTCCACCCCCGATCCGGGAACGCTGCGCTTCGCCGCCCGGAATGACGACGAATTTTTCTACCCGGAAATCTCCTACCAGTACGACATGGAGAAAACTTATCTCCGCGCCATCGAATCCGAAACGCCGGAAAGCGCCGCCCTGTGCGGCGTGGAATCCCCCGACCGCCCCGGCGTTCGCCTCGCCGAATGCGTCCGCCCGGTCATCAACCGGATGCGGCTCGACCTCTCCTTGCCGGCCGGCCGGCTCACGCGCGTAACCTTCTATCTGCCCTGGGAAGATTTCCGCTCAAGGCGCGTCGCGCAATTCTACGTGCACAGCATGGCGGGGAAACTCCTCACCCCGCAGCAGACCTTTCAGGAAATCAACGGCGGCGTCTTCGTCACCTACGAAATGGCCGGCCAGGTCGCCGTTGAAATCATCAATCCGCGCGCCTGGCACAAGCAATCCGGCCGTTTGGCGGGCGTCTTCTTCGATTCCGCCCCCGGAACGGAAGTCACCGCCCCCTTCGCACGGTTCACCGGCAAAGACGAATCCCGCCCCGGCCTCTGGCAAGGCCGGTTCGGAACGCTCGGCGTCTACCTGCCCGGAACCGGTTACAGCAAGCTGCAAAACGAAATCGCCGTCGTCCTGCGGAACGACGACGACGCCAAAGAAGTCCTGAAATGGCCCGAAGGCGTGCGCCGCTACAGCTACCGCAAACGCCCGGTCCTGCCCGACGGCCAGTCGCCCGCTTTCGACAACCTTCAGATCGCATTCAACGCGATCCCGGCGGCAGATGACCCTGTGACCATCCCCAACCTGCCGGGACGGATGCCCGGCTTCGTCAACAACCGCACAACCGACAGCGAATTCGCCCTGAACAAAGTCGCCCCGGAATACGGCGGCGGAACCGAGATCTGGCGCATGGAAGTTCCGGAAGCATTCCGCAAACACTTCTACCCCCGCCAACCCAAAGCGAAATGGGAAGGCGCCGTCACCGAAGGCCGGTTGGTTATCCGCCACGAAGGCGGCACCCGGATCATGGAAGGAGCGATTCCATGGAGCGAAATCCCCCACGTGAAAGCCCTCATGGAAGCAGGCAAACCGGTCAAATTCACCTTCCGCGTCAACGACAACGGCGGCCCCTCGATGGAATTCGGACGCAACCGCGCGGCAACCCGCAAAGGCGGAAGCACCTTCCACCCCGACTGGAAAACCAGCTACACCAACGAAATCGAATTCGCTTTCGAGCCCTGATAAGCCACCCGTGCCCGCGACAGAGGTAAGGCGCCAATCACGCTGACGCGTTTGCGGAAGCCCCTCGGCAATCAAACCCGGGTCGGACATGTCGGACCAATGCTCTTCACTTAACTGGTAATGCCATTTTTTTGACCACGAAATACACGAAAAACACGAAAGGGGAGAGGGAAAAATTTCGTTTTGATTTTTTTTCGTGTGTTTCGTGTATTTCGTGGTCTTT
>JAVBSA010000504.1:0-3058 GCA_031556915.1 Victivallis sp. | reverse complement strand
CCCCCTGGTCGGCAAGCTGATCCTGGGGAACCGGGCCGGGGATCTGCATGAGCTGGTGGATAAGGAAGACGGCATCCGGCCGATTCTGCGCGCGGGAAACGCGGGGCGGAACCTCACCATGCTGATCGACCAGCATGCTTCCAGCAGCGAGGGCGTCGAGTGTGAATTCTTCGGCCACCCGGCCCGCATCCACATGACCCCTGCCCTGCTGCACCTCAAAACGGGGTTGCCGATCCAACCGGAGATCACCCGCCGCAAACCGGGCAGCAACTTCGAATTCGAAATCGTGCTCGGCGACCTGATCCGCCATACCCCGACCGGCAACAAACAGCGCGACATCCAGGTGATTACCCAGATGTGCGCCGACGCGCTCGAGAAACTGATTATGGAAGACCCCGTGCAATGGCTGTGGACGCCGCGCCACTGGCTGGACATCAACCGGAAAAACGCGGAGCAGTACAAAAACTGGAAGCGGCCGACAGCTGAATGAGATAAATTTAACCACGAAAAACACGAAAAACACGAAAAAAAACAAATTTTCTTTCCCTTCCCCCTTTCGTGTGTTTCGTGTATTTCGTGGTTCTTTTTTTGACTTTGCTGCGGCCTATGGCCGAATAAATTCGAATTTTACCGCGTCGAAAAGACCGCGGTCGGAAATCCGGAGATGCGGAATCACCGTCAGCGGCAGGAACGCCAGCGCCTGAAGCGGATCGTGCATCGGACACCCCAGCATCTTTGCCGCGGCGGCCAGTGCGTCGAGCCCCTGAAGCACCTCTTCCTTGGAGGCGTCCGTCATCAGCCCACCGACCGGTAACGACAGCCGGGCCATCAGTTCCCCTCCCTTGACGACGGCAAAGCCGCCGCCCGTCTCGATCAGTGCATTGAGCGCAAACGCGATCTCCGCATCGGAACAACCGACCGCGCAGAGGTTATGACTGTCGTGCCCGATGCTCGAAGCGAACGCGCCGGCTTTCAAGCCGAAACCACGCACGAACCCAAGCCCGATGTTCCCATTCCAGCCATGCCGTTCCACCACGGTGCATTTGAGGATATCCCGTTCCGGCGAAATAAGCTTTTCCCCGTTCCGCAATGTCAGCGTTTCATGGCCGAACCCGGTGATCAAGGTTCCATCCGCAACTTCGATCACCGGAGTCTCCGCCCGCTCCGAAAAGACCGCCAGCTTTTCCGGAATGATCCGTTCACTTCGCACACTGTTGAGGAACGGTGCGACGGCGGGCGCCGCCGGCCGGGGGGCGAAACAGCTGTCGCCGACCGGACGCCCTGCCTTGTAAACCGTGTGAATCGAACAGCGCTCAAAGGAATCGAGCAGCAAGAAATCCGCCTTGTACCCCGGAGCAATCAGCCCCCGGTCGAAGAGGCGGAAGGCGCGCGCTCCGGAAAGCGACGACGCGCGGTAAACCGCCAGCGGATCCGCGCCGGCTTCCAATGCATAACGCACCATGAAATCGATGGAGCCCAGTTCCAGATCCTGTGGATTCCGGTCGTCCGAACAGAAGGCGATAAAAGGCGAAGTCGCCGGAGTGAGAAGCGGCAGAAGCGTCTCGAGGTTGCGGGCTGCGGACCCCTCGCGAACCAGGAGAGTCATGCCCTTGCGGAGTTTTTCCCGTCCCTCCTCGAGGGAATCGGTCTCGTGGCAGTTGCCGATTCCGGCGCACAGCAATCCGGCCAGCGCCTTACCGCCGACCATGGGGGCGTGTCCGTCGATATTGCCGCCGTAAAACAACAGGAGCTTGTCGAGAACACCCTCGTCGCCGCCGAGGACACCGGGAATATTCATCATTTCGGCAAGCCCGAGCACACGCGGATGGTTCCGATAGAACGCCAGTTCCGAAGCGGTCAACACCGCCCCCGAAGTCTCAAAAGGAGTCGCGGGCACACAGCCCGGCAGGGTGACGAATAAATCCATCGCCATCCTCTCCGAGGCGGCCAGGAAATAATCCAGCGCTTTCGTTCCGAACACATTGCACAGCTCATGCGGATCGCAGACGGCCGTGGTGACGCCGTGGCGCAGAATCGTTTCCTCATCGTGAAAGGGAGTCATCAGTGAAGACTCCAGATGCACATGGGTGTCGAAGAACCCGGGAACCGCGGTCATGCCGTCGCCATCCACAATTTCCGCGCCGTCGTAGCGGTCGCCGCAGCCGACGATCACGCCGTCGGCGACAGCGATATCGCCAACGGCGAAGGAACCGGTTACAAGATCGAAGATCCGGACACTGCGGATCACGCGGTCGGCGGGAATTTGTCCGGCGGCCTGTTGAATCCGTTTGCGTAACATCTCTTTATTCAAAGTTCTCTCCGTGAAAATTCGCAGCCGCAGAAATCCTGAAAATAGAATTCATGCCGCCGGGCGATATCGCGCCCTTTTTTGTATCCGTCCCGCTTCTTGAAATCCCAAGGCTCGAATTCCGGGAAACGGCTCCCGAGCTCCAACAATAATTTGCTCGATTTATGCGGGCTCACCGTAAGAGTCGTGGCGAAAGCGGCTCCGAGCCCGGCGGCGCGGGCGGCGGTCCGCCCGAACGAGAAGCCGAAGCAGAGCGGACAACGCGAGCCGCGTTCCGGTTCCGCCTCGAATCCGGCGACTTGCGTCAACCACGCTGCGTGATCGTAAGGATCGACCTCCAATTCCAAATCATAGATGGAAGCGAGCTTTTGCACCGACTCAAGCCGCCGTTCGAACTCCTCCGCCGTCGCGATGTTGGAGTTGGAGTAAAAGAGCCTGACGCGCCTCCCCCCTCCCAATAATCGTTCAACACATCCCGCCGCGCACGGGGCGCAGCAGACGTGGAGCAACAACAATTTGTCTTTTATTTCCATGCCTCTATTTTACCACAAAACCGGCGTTTTTTCAATTGCATAACGGACGAATCCGCGCTATTTTATGAAATGTTACGTTTCATTATCCGCAGAATGCTTTATTCCGTACTGATCCTGCTGGGCGTGGTGCTGCTGACCTTCGTTCTTTTCAACGTGGCGGCGGGCGATCCGGCAGCGGCGGTGCTGGGCAAAAACGCCACTCCGGAAGAGGTGGAGT
>JAVBSA010000010.1:0-6157 GCA_031556915.1 Victivallis sp. | reverse complement strand
TCGATGAAAAATCTTGAAAACATGCAATCACCTTGCGAGAGAGGGAGATACAAGGTCTCCGTGAGAAATTTTATGGGTTCCGTCCGTCACAACGGTCTCCCCGGCCTTCAGGCCGGAACGGATGAACAGGAGATCCGCCCGGGCGTTCCCCGGAACGATCCGGCGTTTGTCCACCCGGTTTTCCGCATCGACAACGTAGACGAAAGCCGATTCCTTGTCGTACAGCACCGCCGAGGGCAAAACCGCCGGCAGCTTTTGCGCTCTCCGGTCGGAGAGCGTGACGGTGACGGTGCTCCCGGCGACCAGTTTGCGGTCCGGATTATGGAAGCGGGCAAAGACCTGGAGCGTGTCGGTATTTTTGTTGGCCTCGTTGTTCACCAGTTCGATCGAGCCCTCCTCCGGATAGATGCTGTCGTCGGCCAGGCGCAGCCGGATGGAGGCGTTCTGCCGGAACTGTTCCGGCGAACCGAACATCGACAGAAAGTCACGGTTGCTGACGGCGAACCGGACGCGGAGCGGGTCGGTCTGGATGATTTTCGCCAGCATCCCGGAGTCGAGCGAAACATAATTGCCGACAGAGAAATTAGTTACGCCGATCGTTCCGGTGATCGGAGCCGCGATGGCGGTGTTCTTCAAATTGTCCTTTGCAGTGATCAGAGTTGCTTCCGCAGAGAGCAGACTCGCTTCGGCCACCCGCAACGTCCGGAGATTATTTTCCATGGTATCTTTGCTCGCCGCGCTCTTCGCGTACAGCGAGAGCGACCGGTTGTAGGCGCTTTTCGCATATTCGAGCTCGGCCTTGCACCGGGCGATCTCCGCCTCCGCCGTTTTCACAGCCGCTTCATACTGAACGGGATCGATCCGGTATAACACCTCGTCCTTTTCGACAGTGGCACCATCCTGAAACGTGACCTCCTGAATTTCGCCCGCAACCCGCGCCACAAGATTGATCACGGCGGGGGAAACCGCCAGACCGACATATCGCCGCTGCTGAAAGTCTTCCGCCTCAAAGACCAAACCGGTTTTTACCGTCGCCGGTGGAGCGGCAGGCTCCCCTTCCGCCCCGAAAGCAAACACCGCGCTCCCGGCCAAAACCATACACCAGAACATCGTTCTCATCGCAACATCTCCTGTAATCAGTAAAGACAAAATATCATCAAGTTACTTTACTATAATTCCCAATTTCTCCTTTGTCAACCTCAGGGAGAATTATTTATTCTACAAAATCGCGGGTGAAGTCGGCTTTCCAGTCGAAAAGGCGGCGTTTGCGGTCATAACTTTTGACGTGACCGTCGAGAAAGGCGACATTGT
Source organism: Victivallis sp. (assembly GCA_031556915.1). Lineage (GTDB taxonomy): Bacteria > Verrucomicrobiota > Lentisphaeria > Victivallales > Victivallaceae > Victivallis. The sequence goes on along the minus strand of JAVBSA010000010.1, from coordinate 4,846 downwards.
AAAATTTGCCGTGCCCCCAATGATAATGGCCGTCGATAAACTCCTTTTTGCGCCAATACGGGAACTCCCGGTCGTCGGTCTTGTCATTGAAGCCGACGTCTTCGATGACAAAGTAATTCGAGGCGGAAGGAATCAGGCTCAAACGCTGCCCGACCTGAATGCTGCCGCCGCCCGGAAGAAGCCTGAGATTGAACAGCGCGGTTTGATACGACCCCGTCCGCGTCAGCCTGGCCTCATAGAGATTCAGCTCTTTCAGACGGGTGCGGCATCTCTCGTAACTGATTCCGGCGGAGGGACAAACCATCGACACCGGCACGCCGCGCGAATTCCATTCCGCGATCGGGCCGTCGTAGGTATCCGGATAGTAACGCCCCCCGCTACTGAGATAAGGAGCGGTCAGCTGCCAGAAAAGCCGCAGGTCGAAAGTGAAGAGATTGCTTTCGGTATCGATGATGAGCGACGGCAGATAGTCATTGTGGTCGGCCGCGTACATCAGCACCGCCGCGGAGTATTGCCCCAGAATCGCGCGGCACCTGACCCGCCGCGCATTTTCCCGCACCCTGCCGATCGCCGGCAGCAGAAGCGCAATCAGGATCACCAGGATCAGTAGCATCGTCATCAATTCGGTCAAGGTATAATATCGGCGCATCGGGGTCTTTCGCTTTCTTGCAATATAAACGCAAACCGAAAATTGTCAAGCGCCATCTTAACAGTGCGGTCACAAAAAGTATGCGTTGTTCTCCCGGAGCGCCTTCCGCAGGGCGGAAACATCCGCCGTGTGCATGTTCCGGTGATCCGCCCTGACCGCCAATCCGGCCGCGGTTCCCGCCGCTTCGCCGGTCACCAGGCAGACCGGCATCACCCGCACGCTGCCGTAGACGATCCGGTCCGCCGAAATGCATCGACCGGCCAGGAGCACGTTATCCAGGTGCTCCGGGACCAGCGAACGATATGGAATCCCGTGCGACTCGCCTTTGGCGCAGCGTCCCTTCGCCTTCAGCAGCTCTTTCAGCTCACCGGTGATCGTCGAATCGCCGCCATGAATATCGATGTAATAACAGTTCCGCCCGATTTCATCTTCAAAGGAACGGCGTTCTATGAAATCCCGCCAGCAAAGCATGTAGTCGCCATGGATCCGGCGTCCTTCGCGCACGCCCATCAGGTTCGCGGTGACGGCGACATGAGCGCCGCCGAACGCATCCGGCGCGTGTTTGGCCAGCGCGTCGCGATAGTGGAAGGCCAGTCGCCGCCCCGCGATCATCCCCGCCGAAACGCTTTCCGGCGTCGGTTCCAGGTCCAGGTGGCCGGCGTTATAGCCGATCGTCGAGGGCCCGGTGAAGGTGTTGCATAGATGCGGATGGTTGATTGCGGGGAATTCCGGATCGGCAATGATGTCATGAATCACCGAAACGGGGTTGCTCCCGTGACCGGAGTTGCGCATTTTCATTTTGTAGTAAAAGGGATCGACATTGTCCAGCTGGAAACAGAGTGTCGAAAGCTGGACTTTTCCGGTTCCGGGGTCGCCGAGATCGAAGGAAGCGCCCCCCCAGGCGGCGATGTCCCCGTCGCCGGTACCGTCGATATAAACTTTGGCCCGGTAAGCAGTCAACCCATTTTTATTACCGACAATAAGAGCGTCCAATTCGGTATCGGATTTCTTCTCGACGCCGCAGACGAACGAATGAAAGAGAACCGCCACCCCCTGCTCCGTCACCAGGTCGTCGTAAACCCGCTTCAGGCTTTCGGCGTCGATCGGCACCCAGGAGAGCCTCCCCGGTTCGTTCTGAGGAACCGAGGGCAGCGCCCGGTTGAAAACCGTTTCGGCCAGCCCCCGGTAGATCATCTTTTCGCCGTCGTCGAACGGGCACCAGGCCGGAATCAGCCCCTGCGTTCCCATTCCGCCGAGCGCGCCGGTTTGCTCGATCAGCAGCGTTCGTGCTCCCGTGCGGGCGGCGGCCGCGGCGGCGGTGCAACCGGCGGGCCCTCCGCCGACGACAATGACGTCCCAATCGGAAGACAGGGCGATTTTTCCCGACAAATGATAAGTATTCATATCGAAACCTTTCGTTTGGTTTGCCTCTAATTATACCACAGAAAAACGGCTTCGGCAATAGACTGTTTTACTGAAAACATTGCATTTTCGCACAAACGGCATTATGGTATGTCATGGATAACAATACACCGGAAACAGCGATCCGCTGCTTTGAAACCTGGAGCGGGCTTTCGGTCGTTTTTTACGACCGTACGCAATGCTTTACCAACTGTCTTTCGCACCGCCATCATCACCGGCATCCGGTGTGCAAGATGGTGAAGTGCTCCGGTGCGCCCTGTGCCGAATTCGATTCCGGCCGCTCGGAGGAACGGACATGGGGATATCAGGAGGGAGCGGTCAAAATCTGCCAGGCCGGCATCCTGGAACTCGTGCTGCCCATCTTCAGCGGGGAACGGCTGATTGCCATTCTGCTCGCCGGAATCCGGCGTCCGCCGGAACAGCTGCCCGCCGGAATTCCCCTCTGGCGCGCGGAAAACATCCGCCCCTGCCCCGAAAAGCTGCCCGTCATCCAAGCGGAAGAAATCGAACTCGCGCTGGAAGGGTTGCGCCAACTGGGCGCCCGGCTGAGATTCTGGTATGAGAACACCGGGAACGATCTTTATCGGGATGCGCTGCCCCGTTCGCGCGTGATCGAATACGCCATCCAGAAATACGCGCGTGAAACCCTGACCTTGAAAACGATGGCGCAAATATTGAACGTCAGCTACAATCGGGCCGCATCCGTCATCAAAGAAGAGACGGGCAAAACGCTGCGGGAACTGGTCCGGGCGCAGCGTTTGCAGCGGGCGAAAATTTTATTGGAACACACGGACCGCACGGTCCCGGATATCGCCGCCAGCTCCGGGTATCCGGATATCGCAAATTTCCACCGGCAATTCAAAAAAAGCGAAGGCGTCACCCCGGTGCAATACCGGGATGAAATCCGTCACCTTTCCCGCCACATCGGAAACAAGATCCGGTAGAACGTTCCCTGCCCCAGCTCCTGGAAGGGGCCGGGAACGACCTTTTCTCCGTAGGCCTTTCCGTCGAAATCGCGGTCGAGACCCGCAACGGGTTCAAACCCGAGCAATTTGCCGGAACGGTTGGTGAGATAAAGCGAAGTTTCGAAGGGTTTCATCCGGATACCGAACTCCTTCTCCTGCCAGAAAAGCGAATGCTCTTCGAGCCCGGAGACCTTCGGCCAGAGCTGCGACGGGAACATCTTCAGCGTCGTCGCCGCCGCCAGTTCCTCCGGCGTCAACTTCGGGGCGGCAAAGGCGGCAGCCTTCTCCCAGGGGGTCATGCTGTAACGGAAATCGACCTTGCCGACGAAGAGATTCCGGTCGGAGACACAATCCTCCGACCGGTCGCCGGGCAGAGGGAAGCTCACCCCGCCGCCGTTGTAGCAAAAAATATTGTTCCATACCCGCTCATGGGAGGTCTCAACGGTCTTGCCGCGATACTTGCGATCGGTGGCGTTGCGCATATAGACGCCCTCGGCGGAGCTGTTGAAGACAAGATTGTGAACAATGTTGATTCCGGCCGCGTCGTGGCAGTAGATTCCGCGCCCGGGATAGGTGGTGGAATAAGAGGTGGTGTTGCCGATGATATTGTTGTCGACCAGGACGGAACCCGCACCGAGCTCGATGAAAATTCCGGACCCGATGTTGCCGAAGAGGACGTTCCGGGTGATGCGCGCCTTGTCGTAACCGTTGTCGAACCAGATTCCGTGGGCGCCGTTGAAACGGACGAGGTTGTCCGCCACCAGCGCTCCGTCGGCTTCGTGAAGTTTGATGCCGCCCCATTCCTCCCAATGGCACTCGCTGGTGCTGAGAGAGAGGAAGTTGTTGCGTTCGATGATGTTGCCGAAAATCTTCGTTTCGCGGCAGCTCCACCCGGCGATGCCGCAGAGGCCGTTGTCGACGACCCGGTTGTTGGTGACTTCGTGATATCCGCCCTTCCGCAATTTCGTCTGATCCTCGGGCACGGTGCGCGGGATCTTGTCGGTCTGCCAATACTCGCTGCCGACGTCGAGGCCGACCGTCTTGGCGGAACGGATCACGTTGTTCCGGATCTTCCAGTAACGGCCGCTCCGGGTGGAGACCATGCCGAGCTGCGGGAACGGCGCCTGATTGGCGCAATGCTCAAAGACAAAGCCTTCAATGACAATATATTCCAATCCGCGCCGGGCGGGTGCGAATACCCGGTCGCGCACGGTCGCTTCGATCACCGTCTCCTCCGGCTTGCCTGGGAAATGGATCACGATTTCCGAGCCGTCCGGCCGGATGATCCAAGTACCCGGAACCCTGAGAACCTCTTCCACCGTCTGCGACTGGCGGAACTCGATTCCATCGCCGAAAATCTGCCCGAGCGAATAGGGCAGCAGCTTCGCTTCGGAGGGGCGGGCCGGCTCCCCTTTGTCACGCCCCCCGGCATCGAGCTTGCGTTTGAAGGCATTCGGGAAATCGCCGAAAAAGGAATCCGCCGGAACCGGAGTCGCATATACATTTCCTGAGATCGGCGTCAACACAGGCTTCCAGATCTCGCTGCCCCGCACGAATACTTCGCCGGGCTGTGCGGCGCGGTAGAGGATCGGCTTGCCCGGCTCCCCTCCCCGTTCCGGGGCGACATGTTCGCGGTAAACGCCTTTTTGAACCAGGATTTCATCGCCGGGAACGGCTTTGGCCGCCGCTTCTCCGATGGTCCGGAACATTCCGTTGCCGTTCGAATCGACGGTCAAAACCGCCGCCGACAGCGCTCCCCACGGTGTGACGAATGGGAAAATCACCAGCGACACGGCCCCGATCAGCGTCT
>JAVBSA010000587.1:0-7090 GCA_031556915.1 Victivallis sp. | reverse complement strand
CCACGGGCTGGTTTTCATGGGAAAAAGCGGTAAGAAACAAGGGGGATTCTCCCGGTTGCGCCGGGGGATTGTCGTCCTCCTCTTTCTGGCCGGGAGCGGCGCGGGACTTTTTGCCGTCGGGCAGAAGTTCGGGGATAGCATTCCGGGGTTTCAGGCGCTGCGCGCACAGGCGTGCTTTCTCATGGACAAAATGCCGTGGGTCTCGGATCCGACCATCCGGATCGATTCCCGCGATACGGCCGTCACTTCGCCTTACGACAATCTTGTCATCGGCGTTCCCGGCATGACCGATACCGTGCTCGACCGGCGCGGTTACGCGCTCGGATTCTCCGGCGAGCACAAACAAGCGCTCTGGGTCGCTTACACGCTGACCGCCGAAGAGGTCAAAACCAAGGCCGCCGGGCGAAGCGAGGATTTCCGCGTCGACCCCTACATCGCCTCCGGAACCGCCCGGAACGAGGACTACGCCAAAAGCGGGTTCGACCGGGGGCATCTCGCACCCGCCGCCGATATGGCTTTCTCGAAGAAGACCATGAGCGAAAGCTTTTATTTCTCCAACATGTCGCCGCAGCGCCCCGATTTCAACCGCGGCATCTGGCGGATGCTGGAGGAAAAGGTGAGGGACTGGGCGGTCGATTTCGGTAAAGTCCACGTCGTCACCGGCCCCGTCATCACGGTCAGGAATGAGTCGATCGGCACCGGCGGCGTAACGGTTCCGCAGGCCTATTACAAGGTGATTTACGCGCCCGACGCGAAGCCGCCCCGGATGATCGGGTTCGTCCTCGGCAACGTCGGCAGCAAACGGCAGCTTTACGAATTCGCCGTGACCGTGCGTTCGGTCGAGAATGTGACGAAACTCGATTTTTTCTCCCTGGTCGAACCCAACCGGCAGAATCACCTGGAAAACGTCCTTGAGCTCGAGCAGTGGAAATGGAGCCCCAACCGATGAAAGTATTGAAAGCCTCGGATATCATCATCCGCGATCCCTTCGTTCTGCCCGTCCCCTCGCGGGGGCTTTATTATCTGTTCGGAACCACCGATTCCGAGCCGTGGGACGTGGAGGCCGGAATCGGTTTCGACTGTTACGCCAGCCGCGACCTTGAGGTGTGGGAGGGGCCGTTCCCCGCCTTCCGCCCCGCGCCCGGTTTCTGGTCCAAAGGGCAGTTCTGGGCGCCGGAAGTCTACGCTTATCGCGGGGAATATTATATGTTCGCCACCTTCGCTGCGCCCGGCCGCAACCGCGGCACCCAGGTGCTCCGCGCCGTCCGGCCGGAGGGCCCTTATCTGCCGCTCACCGCGAAACCGGTGACGCCCGCTTCGATGTCCTGCCTCGACGGAACGCTCTATCTCGATGAAGGGAAGCGCCCGTGGATGGTGTTTTGCCACGAATGGACGCAGATCGGCGACGGCGCAATCTGCGTCATGCCGCTTTCGGACGATCTCAGCCGGGCGGCGGGGGAGGTGAGGACGCTCTTCCACGCCTCCGACGCCCCCTGGGTTCGCCCCCTGAAGCCGGGCAAATATGTGACCGACGGCCCCTACCTTTACCGCGACCGCGGCAAATTGCTGATGCTCTGGTCGAGCGCCGGCGAACACGGTTACGCGATGGGATTGGCCGAATCCGCTTCGGGCACTCTTTTCGGCCCCTGGATTCACCGTTCAACGCCGGTTTTCGGGCGCGACGGCGGCCACGGAATGCGGTTTCTCAATTTCGACGGCCGCCCGATGCTGACCGTCCACCAGCCCAACACGCCCGGCCGGGAACACCCCGCCGTGATGGAGGCGTGGTTCTGACGTGTTATCATTTTACTTTAAGTTTGCACTTTTTTACAGGAATGACGTTGACTTTTTGCCGGATCGGTGCTAGATTTCAGGCGGCATTTTTTAATGGAAATAAAACAAAAACACAGATAAGGGAGGTTCGATGCTCAGGGTTCCATGGGTGATCGCAGTGGCGGCGTTCTGCTGCTTCCTTTCCGGGGCGGAAGCCCCGTCGGGGGAGCGGGAGACGGCGAAGGAGGCTTTAAAGGCATATGCCGCGATGGATTATTTCCGCGCTGCGCAACTGGCCAAAACAATTCCAAATACGCCGGAAGGGAGGCTGGTTGCCGGGCTTTGCGATCTCTATGACCGCAGCCGCATGAACATCAAGCGCGGGCAGCTGATCCTCGCCGAGCTCTTCTACAGCCAGAGCGAAGCCCAGGAGTTCCGCGTCGAAGCGGGCGTTGCCCTGGGCCGGACCGTCCAGCTGATGAAGGAACGCCGCGAACTCTACGGCAACGCGGCGGACCGTTACGATCACGTCAAGATTTTTGAAGAGATTCTTCAAATGGCGCCGGGCAGCGCGGCGGCGGCCAGCGTCATGTTGTTCCTCTCCCGCGAACGGCTGGAAGATCCGGCGCAGCAGGAGGCCGCCTTCGAGGCGATGGAGAAATTCATCTCCGATTTCCGCGGCGACCCCAAACTTCTGACCACCCTCCACCTCCTTGCCGAGTACGAATACATCCGGCTTAAGAGGGATTACAAGAGCGCGATCCGCCATCTGGAAGCCGGTTACAGGGCCGGATTCTCCAATCCGAGCGAGGATCGCAGCGCGTTGTTCAAGATCGGGTATTTTTATTACAAGCACCTCGACGACAAAGAGAATGCGGTCAAATACCTGCGTGAATATCTGAAGCGTTATGCCTACTCCAACCAGGCGGTTGTGGCGCAGCGTTTTCTGACCGAGCTCGGGGAGAAGATTTAAATGGCGAAGAAGCATGTGGATGAAGTCCAGAGCGCGGGCAGATTTCAAAAAGTCGGCCTGATTCTGGTTGTCGTGTTCTTTATCGTTTCGGTGGTCATGGTGATCCGCAACCACGGCGGCATGTCGGTGGTTTTTTCGCCCGACACCAAAGTGATCACCTTTGCGCACTGGCAGCTGGAAGACGGTTTTCGCGAGGGGTTCCAGGCGGCGATCGCCGACTACGAGAAGCTCAAGGCGGAGCAGGGCGTCAAAGTCAAAGTCAACCAGGTCGCGGTTCCGGTGCGCGGGTATCCGCAGTGGTTCCTGACCCAGCTGATCGGCGGCCAGCCGGCGGACGTGATCGAGCTCATCGGCAGCTCCGACGTCCACAACCAGTATATGACCGCGCTTTCGCCCTACATCGGCCGGCCGAACCCGTGGAACAAGGGAACGCCGCTGGAGAAGATGAGCTGGCGTGAAAGCTTCGCCGACGATATGCTGAGCGCGCTCGACGTGTCTTACAGCGAATTCTTCGGCGTCAACATCTTCATGCACACCACGCGCGTCTACGTCAATATGAAGCTGTACGAAGAAGCGTGCGGCACCAAGAAGCTCCCCGATACGGTGACGGAATGGCTGATTGCCTGCAAACAGATGCGTGAATACGGCAAGCAGATGAACCGGCCGGTGATTCCGATCGGCGTCCGCGGATTCGACAAGAGCACGCTCAGCCAGTTCCTGAGCTATTACAACTCGCAGTTGAACGCCGACTTCTCCGACTTCTGCTCGCCCTACGGCTACACCACGGCGACGGGGGAAATCCTCCGTATGATCAACAGCGGCGAGCTCAAGAAGGAGCGGCTGCTTCAGCCGGTGGAGCTGATCGTCGAAGTCGGCCAGTATTTCGCCGACGGCTTCTCGGCCATCGACCTGGAACAGACCAAGTACCTCTTCTTCTCGGGCAACGTCGGTTTCTTCATCGACGGAACCTGGAACGCGTTCAGCATGGTCAACAACTCGCCGTTCCCGGTGGAGGTGATGCACATTCCGATGCTGGACAAGAATCACCCGCTCGGCAAGAACTCCTTCGGCCGCATGACCGAACTCGGCAGCGGGATGAGCGGCAAGTTCGGGATTCCCAAGAAAACCAAGAACTTCGATCTCGCGCTCGACTTCCTGCAATTCATCACCAGCTGGAAGATCAACCAGCAGACCATGATCGATCATTGCCGGTGGATGTCTTCCCTCAAGGAAGTCCAATATGAGGGGTTGATGAAGAGTTTTGAACCGATTTCGAAATCGAGTTATATTTCGGTCGGCTCGCCATTTTCCGGGCTCGGCACCAAATCGAGCCGCCTGACGCTCCAGCGGCTCGAGAAGGCGATCATTCTCCAATCGAAAAATCCGCAGAAATATTTCTGGGATGATTTCATCGATTCCAGTTATCAGATGATGGACGAAATTTCCGAAACCAACCAGGGGGTCATGCGCAATATGTGGAACATGGACGGCACCCGTTCCGCGCTCTCCGTCGGCATGATCGTCACCCCGTCCGGTTCGCAGGAGAACGAACTCTTCATGTTGCGGACCGGAATCAATCAGGAAGGCCTGGTCAGCCGAATCAAGGCGGTGGATAACAATATTCTTCTCCTCGAGGAGATTCCCAAACTGAAGAGGTATGACGAAAATGGCAATTGAAGTACCGTTTAAGAAACTCCGCAATTACTGGACGGCATACCTGCTGATCGCACTGCCGCTCCTGCTGGTGCTTGTCTTCAGTTATCAGCCGATTTTCAACGGCTTGCTCCATCTGTTCTACCGTTGGGACGGCGATACGGTGGAGGAATACATCGGGCTGCAGAACATCGCAAAACTTTGCCATGACACCGAGTTGTGGCACAGTTTCGGCGTGGTCGGCATCTTCGTTGTGGCCAACATCGTCAAGATGACGCTGCCGATCGTGGTGGCGGTGGTGCTGCATCACGTCGTCAGCGACCGGTTCGGCTACCTTTACCGGGTCATGTTCGTCATCCCGATGATCATTCCGGCGATGGTGGGCATCCTGATCTGGAAATATTTCTACGAACCCAACAGCGGCATTTTGAATAATCTGCTGCGGCTGATGGGATTCATCGGGCCGACGGATACGGTGCAATGGCTCTCGGATTCATCCCTGGTGATCCCCTCGCTGGTTTTCATGGGGTTCCCGTGGGTGGGGGCGTTCGGCGTTCTCATCTATCTGGCGGGGTTGCAGGGAATCAGCGAAGACGTCTACGAGGCGGCCGATATCGACGGTGCCGGGCCTCTGACCATCTTCTGGAAGATCGAACTGCCGCTCATCATGACCCAGGTGCGGATCAACCTCATTCTGATGATCATCGGCACCATCCAGAGCTGGGAGAACATCTATTTGTTCCTGGGGATGGACGGCGGCCCCAACGGCATCGCGACGGTGCCGGGGTTGATGATTTTCCGCGAAGCGTTCTCGCGCGGCCTCTTCGGTTACGGCTGTGCGATCGGTTTTGTGATCTTCATTGCGACACTCGCACTGACACTGTTCAACAACCGCTTTGTCCGGGTTAAAAAGTAGGAGTCTATAATAATATGGCCAGAGTGGTACGTTCCAAAACAGCGGAATTCTTCAAGCATGTGTTTATTCTGCTGGTTCTCTTTTTCGCCTTTGTCCCCATGTACCTGATGATCAACATCTCGCTCAAGGACAATCTGCAGTTCTCGCGGAATCCGTGGTTCCCGGAAGCTCCCTTCCATTGGGAAAACTACGTGTTCGGCTGGAACCATATCGGCGGAACCATCTTCAACACCGCCTTCGTGGCGATCACCGCGACCGTGCTGACGCTGGTCGTGGCGGTGATCGGCGCCTACTTCTTCGCCCGGTACAAGATGCCCGGCTCGAAGATCCTCTTTGCGATCTTCATGCTGCTGATGATGTATCCCGGCGTGGCGAACATGGTGCCGATGTTCAAACTGATTACTTCGCTCGGGCTCTATAACAGCCACTTCGCGCTGATTATCCCGGCGATCGCGGGCGGTCAGGCGTTCAATATCTTCGTGTTGCGGAACTTCATCGAAGATATTCCGCAGGACCTGTTCGACGCGATTGAAATCGACGGCGGCAACATGTTCTATCAGATCTGGCACGTGGTGGTGCCGCTTTCGATGCCCATCATCGGAACGCTCGGCATTCTCTGCATCATCGGCCAGTGGAACAACTTCGTTTCGCCGCTGCTCTATCTGCGCGACAACAACCTTCAAACCATTTCCGTGGCGCTGCTCAACCTCGAAGGCGAGTACACCAAGAACTGGGGCCAGCTGATGGCGGGCTACACCATCGCCTCGATTCCGCTGGTGATCCTCTTCATCTTCTGCATGAAGCTCTTCATCCGCGGCCTCTCCTCCGGAGCCGTCAAAGGCTGACCGGGTCCCCGGATCGAATCTCACGCCAAACGCCTTTTCAACAAAGCTGAAAAGGCGTTTGTTTTTTTATGCGGAGCAATGTCGGGTAGGGCGCTCTGTCCCAGAGCGCCGTTCGCGTTGCATGGGCTTCAAGGTGGGAGTTCTCCCGCGGCTTATGCCGGAAAAACCGATAGAGACTGCTGTGTGAACGGCGCTCTGGGACAGAGCGCCCTACCTGTGGTTCATCGGAATTTCCGATATCTCATCATTTTTCCGGAAATATACGCCACTGGTGCGGTTTTTTCGGGAAAATACCCGAAGACAAAGACCATTCGGTAACGGTGGACTTTGTGGCATCGGCCGGAATGACGACCATATGTTTTCCCGAACTTCCATTGGTCACATAACCGTATGCCAACTGAAACGATTCCTGATTTCGTGTAAAAGAGATTTCGATACAGCCGTCGGCAAGCGGGATAAAATCAGCTTTGATTTCCTGCATTTCTGCTAAAACGGGATGCTGGAAAACTTCTCCGGCAACTTTTATTTGAATATCAGAGAGCGGATCGCCGCCGGCATTGATCAGAATCACGGTAAATGGCGCATTCAAAATGTGATATCCAAAGAAACAGACAGCCAGAACCGAAACGACGACAATGGCCGCCGGAAGATACAAAGCTTTTTTCATGGCTTTCAAGTCCCCAGTTTCAATATGGCGAAAATAGCGGATTCAATAAACATAATTCCGCCGGAGATTCCAATGGCAACGGCTAGTTTGCCGGTTATGGTCCGTTCGGGATCCAAGGTGATTTTACGGTAACGGATCCACTTGTAAAGAAACGTTCCGCCGATCACCGCGGCGATGACGTCGTATTTCAGGTTGCTGGAGTACAGGGGGCCAAAATACGAATAATTCATCCAGCCGATCAATCCGATCAAAACGACCAGCAC
>JAVBSA010000302.1:0-12820 GCA_031556915.1 Victivallis sp. | reverse complement strand
ACGATGATGCGGGCCAGCGTGTAGCCGTTCTCCTTCATGTTCCGGCAGTCCCGGCGCATCTCTTCGGCTGTGAAATGGGGATTCAGCCAGTACATGGTTCCCAGGGTAAACTCTTTCATGATCTTACTTTTCTTCTTTTTTCTCTTCTTTCAGTGTCACGGAGAAATCGCGGACTTCATAGAAACCGAGCCGGTTCCAGGAGTAAACGGCGCAGGAAAAGGTTTTGGCGTCCGCGGGCGCGGTGAAGGTGGCCTCGTACTTTTTCCAATCTTCGAACAGCTCGGCGTCGGAGATCAGATTGTCGACTCCCTTGCCGTTGAACTGCGGCTTCAGGCTGATGATTCCGGTCGTTCCGCGGGCGCGGAACGTGATGACGTAGCTTTTGCCGGCGGCGATGGGGCGGTTGAACTCGGCCTGGATCGCGAGGCTCTGGCGTTGGTTCACCTTGCATTCCGCCTTGGCGATTTCCGGGGTGAAGGTGACGACGTAGTTGGGGTTGTCCTTGAGCCAGGTGAATTTCAAATCTTTCTGCGTCATCAGGGGCTCGGCCCCCATAAGTGCAAGATTTGCCAGCAGGACGGCGGTCAACAGGATTGCTTTATTCATGGTTTTCTCCTTCTTTTGTTTCGGAAAGCTGCCAGCTTTCGGTATATTGAAAACGTTCGCCGGGGGCGACGGACTCGCGTGGCCCGAGCGCCTCCATTTCGCAGAACCACCGGTTGAAGCAGATGCAGAAATTGCCTCCGGCAATATCGGCTGAAGCACGCTCCGGATTCATCGGGAACCGCACCACCAGTGTCTGCCCGTAAGGCAGCTCGTAAACGGCGAACGGCTTGCCGGTTTCAAAGGTGTTTTTGGAGAATTTCGGGAGGGGGCGAATCTCCAGAAAACCGTCTTTCTCCACAATCATCGGGTCCTCCGGCGTCAGGTTCAACATTCCCGGCCGCGCCTCCGATTCATACTGGACGTATCCTGCCGGGAACCGGCGCAAGCCGCGCGGCGGCAGGGGGATTTTAACCGTTCCGCCCGGCCGGAACCAGGCGCGCCCCCAGTATTGAAGCGCCAGCGCTTCGGAACTCTGGTTGACGACGGTCTGGGTGATCGTCAGCTTGGGCAGCACGGGATCGAGCTCGAATCGCCGCGTGACCCGGAAGGGGGACTCGGGATCGGGAGGACTCTCCCATTCGGCGGCCAGCGGCGAAAGCTGACGGCCGCTCCAAGTGCCGAGCCAGACGGAATCGTGTTTGGGCGCGGTCAGCTCCGGGCCGACGTCGAACCGGGCGCCCGACGGCGAGAACGGTTCCGGCCCGCCCTCCCAATGGATTCCGTCATGGCGCGGATTGACCAGGACCGCGTTCTCGTTTTTGTAGGAGAACTCGAGGACGCGGCAGCCCAGCGCTCCGGCGACGACGACCCGGCAAACCGGATTCTTCAGCTCGGTGCACCCGGAATACCCCCGGTATTCCAGGGCTCCGAGAAGAAGCGGCAGCCCGAGAAGCAATTGGAACAGAAGCGTTTTTATTTCAATTCTCCTTCCACAAAGACCGTGCAATCCGCCGGGGTGTCGGGGAATGACGGCATGGTGAAATAAATCCATTTCCCGTCCCGTTTCATGGGAACGACTCTGCCGTCCGGCATCCGGAACATGGTGACGGCCTCTTCCGTTACGAGTTCCGCACCGACTTCCTCTCCGGCTTTGGCGTAAACCGACGCGTACTGCTTGCCGTTTTTCTGTTCGGCGATAAAGTGAACCGGGGCGGCGAATTTCTTCGCGCCGAGTTTGTCCACGATTCCGGCGCGGAGGTTCGGGGATTTCGCGTAGAAGCCGTAGGCGGCGAGATGCTGGTTGTCGAGCACTCGCACTTCCGGGTCGAGATTCGCGGAAACCGATACCGGGCCGTAGGTTGCGCGGATGAATCCGTCGTTGGTCTTCCGATCGCGGACATGCTCGAACGCATGTGTTTTTTCCCCGGTTCCCTGCGCGATCACCGTTCTCTGAATCGCGGTAAGATAGTTGAGAAAGTGAAGCTCTTTCGGCTCGGAGACGCTGAAAATCCCCCAACGCTTCGGCATATAGTTGATGGCGAACCCCATCCCCAGAGTCCAGGACAAGGTTTTGTCGTTGGAGACGAACGCGATGTGATTGTGGTAACGCAGTATCACCTTGTCATGCGCCAGATATTGGACCATCGGGAAAACGGTCCAGCTCTCCGGCGGGTAAAGGAAGCGGTAATCCGTGTTGGAGGAACCGCGGCGGTCCGTCGGCACAATGCCGAACGACAGGCCGAACAGCATGACCTCGTTGTCGAGGATATGCGCGAAACCGCCTTCGGTCGCCAGGGGGATGCTCTTCGAATCCTCCGCCGTCTGGGCGATGAAGCTGGCGAAGTAGGCGTTGGGGGCCGGAGCCGCCTTGTTGAAGTCGTAATAGAGCGCCCGGGCCCCGAATTGATCCTGGAACAGGATGTCCGACGGGAATTCTTCCTTGAATTGGTGGATGGTGTACCGGTTGGCCTTCTGCGTGACCGGGTGCCAGAGCGAAGCGGTGTAGCCGGTTTTGGGATTGTCGCTGTGCCCGTAGGCTTCGAGCGAGATGTTTCCGCTGCGGTCGCGGCGGAGCCCGACATCGCCCTCCCTCAGGAAGGTTTCTCCGCGCGGATTTTCACCCCAGAAGGTGGAATTGCTGTAAGGCATGGTCAGGTGGCCCATCCGTTTGGCGTTTTTCAGAAACTCCGTGTATTCCTCCGAGGTGGAGAACCGCGCGGGGTTCGGCGGCAGGTGATCCGGGTAGCCGGTGTCATAGTCATAGCGCAGATGCCGGTCGTAATGGATCAGGGTCGGCGACGGGAAATAGTGGAGGTTGGAGAGGAAGTACCAGCAGAAGCCTTCAAATTTCACCATGGGGGCGAGCTTGAGCTTCTCGAAGAGTTCCGGCGAGACCTTTTCGGCGAGGGTCTTCTCTATTTTGTTGTCCCGGCAGAACTGTTCCAGGTTTTCGGCGGCTTCCCCGAAACGGAAGCGCACGACGGGGCACTCCCAGGCGGAACCGCTTTCGACATAGGTGTTGAAGGAGCGGTCGGTCCAACCGCCCGGTTCGCCGCCGCCGCAGGTGAATTCGCTCGGCACATAAAATTTCGCCGGTTTCCAGAGATCCGCGTCGGCCTGCGGCTGGACGGAATAGACGCCGAGCTTTTCGCCGTTCTTCCCGTCGAGCTGCTGGAAGTCCGCAAAGACCTGATAGGTATACGGCTGGGAATACCGCAAAAACTTCTGCGCCGTATAGTCCCAATAGAAGGGGTAGCCCGCCGTTTCAAACCAGACGCCCCCTTTGTCGAGGTATGTCCGCAACGCGGAAATCATCTCTTTGTAGCCGCCGTCGCTGACGGGAAACGCTTCGCCATAAGGATTGACGACCGCCAGGGCCGCGTTCGCGTCAAGGGTCTTTTTGAGCTGTTCGGCGGAACGGATCAGCAGGAGTTCGCACTTCGGATATTCGGCGACGGTTTTTTCCAGCCGCTCCCGCCATGCGGAGACTTTGGTGTGCGAGGCGAGGCCGACCATCGGTCCGTCGGCGAGATCGATGAGCGCGACAATCCGTTTCCCCTTGGACGGCGCATCGAGGCGTTTCCGCAGGACCGCGACGGTCGGTTCGACGAAGATATTGGGGACCTGGAAGCGCGGAACCGTTCCGTTGGTGTCGAGATAACGCTGGTAGGAACCGACCCGCCACAGCGCGCCGTTGTTCCTGAAGTGCTTGGCTGAGTAGAAGGGGCCGTTGGGAGAGTCGACCAGGACTTCATCGAACTCCCCGGAACCGGGAGCGCGGTTGACGGTGCGGTCGGTCTCGTTGAACTGCTTGACCAGCCAATCCGGGAAGTACTGTTTCCCGGCTTCGGTCACTTGCAGCCTCACCGGTTTTTCGTACTCCGGCTTGAACTGGGTGTTTTTTCCGTAGAGATAACGGTACGCCTCAACACTTCCCCGCGAGCGGTTCCAGCCGCCGGGAGATTCGGGATTCCGCTTGCGGAAGAATTCGGAGTTGAAGGAGAATCCGACCCCGTACAAACCGCCGTCCGGCGCGATCACGCGCTCGATTTCATCGGGCGAAAAGGTCAGCTCCGCCGGGAAATGAAATTTGTAGACGGTCAAGCCGTTTTTAGGCTCGATCCGGGCGGTGAAGTCGACGACGCCATCCTCTTTCGCTTCGACTCCGACGGTCACCGTCAGGCGGGTCTGGGTATAGATGAATTCATATTTCTTCTCTTTCAGGAGCTCCCGGCACTGGAAATCCCCCAGTTCGCCCGGGAAGGTTTTCCGGTTCTCATCTTCGGCGATCCACAGCCCTTTCGGGGAGCTTTGAATCCAGGCGGGGGCCTTTGTTCCGCGGGCCACGCCGAGAAGCCTGCCGTTTTCGCCGGAGAAATAGAGCGTGCGGTCGCCGCTTTTGAGCCGGATATGCTCCGCCGCTCCGGCGGCGAAGCAGCAAAGCAATGTGACGGTAACAATAAAACGGTTCATTATGGTTCCTTTAGTCTCTCGAATAGTGCTGGTTTTTCGTGTTCAACAAATAATTCTGCGAATACATGGTTGCGTGTCCGTCCCCCATGAGGTAGGTGCCGGAATTGCTGTGGCGTGCGCTGACCATTTCACGTGTATCGTCATATCCCCAGCTGCCCCAGGAGAGATAGGGGGAATACACCTCGCGGACGCTCCAGGTGACGTTGTTTTTCGAGGGTACATCCGAGGAATCCCCGGCGAGGATTTTTTCGGACGACCGCTTGATATGCGTGATTTTGCAGCGCGGATACCGTCCTGTCGTATTGGAGGCGAGAATATAAGCGGTGTGGCTCAGGTTTTGCCCCATCTGGATGTTCCAGCCGTAACCGGGTGCGAGGTAAAAGCTTTCGCTTGTGGCGGTCACTCCTCTGTGTCCATAGGCTCCGGGGAGGTCGAAGGTGGGGCAGAGGAAGGTTCCGGAAGTGAATTCTTTCGCCTTGGCTTTCATTGCCCCGCTACTGTCCAGCTCCACGGCTTTAACTGTGTAGGGGGCGATCTCCACCACCCACGCGCCCGGCCACTCCGTGTTCGCGCTTGCACCTAAAAGCCAGAACACTTTTTCGCTGATCGGCAGATAGTCCTCATGGTCCATTCCGTAGGCGTGGACGCCGACCCCGATCTGCTTCATGTTATTGATGCACGTCGTGCTTTTGGCGCGTTCCCGCGCTTTGTTCAGCGCGGGCAGCAGCATCGCGGCTAGAATCGCTATGATGGCAATCACGACCAGGAGCTCGATCAATGTAAATCTTTTTTTCATCTGCTCATCCTTTCATTTGTCAATTTCAACATGAATATATTACCGGACCGGTTTTTTTGCCAATCGCTTTCGTTCCAGGGGTGATTCCCTGTGGTGACAAACAGACGATCCTTCGAAAACTCCGCGCTGGTGACCTTGGAGATGGGGAAGGAAACGGTTTGCTTGAGCCCGCCGCGCGGAGTGTGAATTTCAAGGCGGGCTCCGTTCCAGAAGGCGACGGCGAGATTTCCCGTCGTCGGATCGACGGCGATTCCGTCCGGATTGCCGTTTTCCGGCGGGAACGCTGCGAAGATTCTTTTGCCCGATAATTCCCCCTTTGTTTCGTCGAAATTATAATGATAGACGGTGTGTTCTTCGGATACCGCGAAATAAAAGCTCTTCCGGTCCGGCGAAATCGCCATGCCGTTCGGCATGCCGTGCAAATCGGGTTCCATGCACCGGGATTCCCCGGTTTCCGGCGTGAAGCGCCAGAGTTCGCCGGGCGTGTCGCTTGTCCAGGCGACGCCGCAGAAAACATGACCGCTTTGATCCGCCAGCACATCGTTGAAGCGGGTGTGCGCTTTCCCCGGCAGTTCGGCGAAAAGCTCCGGCTTGCCGCCGAATCCGCACTGCCAGATTTTGCATCGCGCGGCGAATAAAAGCAGCTTGCCGCCGTGGAAGGCCAGCGCGCCGATCTTGCCGACGCCCGGATGGAACGACTCCAACTCGCCCGCCGGGGATTTCCGGTAAACCGTTCCACGCGGAATATCGACCCAGTAGAGACGCTGCTCCGACTCGTTCCAGCGCGGACCTTCGGCGACTTCGCAGCGGCAGTCGGCGAAGAGCTCGTATTCACGGAGCATAGGTCTGCCCCCCGTTGAGGTTGATGGTTTCGCCGGTCATGAAGCCGTTCTCGACGGCCCAGATCAGACCGTCGGCGATTTCATCGCATGTTCCGGCGCGTCGGAGCGCGATGTTCCCGCATTCGGTTTCATATCCCTTTTCGCCGATGCGTTTAAGCATGTTTTCGGTGGCGATCATGCCCGGCGCGAGCGTGTTGACCGTGATGTCGTATTTCGCCAGCGCCGCCGCGTAGGAGCGGGTCAGGCAGTGCAATGCGAGTTTACTCGTCGAATAGGCGATCGATTCGAGTTCGTTGGGACGGTGGGCGCGGCAGCTCGAGACGTTGACGATCCGCCCGTTCCGGTGGCGCTCGGCGTAACGGGCGAATTCATTGCTGCAAAGATATGCGCCGCGCAATCCGACGGCCATGACATGGTCCCACCACATGCCGTCGGTTTCCTCCGGGCGGCGCGACAGGGGGTCGACGCGGGCGTTGTTGACCAGCACGTCCACGCCGCCGAATTGTTCTTCGAGTTCGGCAAAAAGGGCTTTTACCGCCTCTTCATCCGAAATGTCACACTTCATGGCGACGGCGCACTTTCCGGCATCGCGGATTCCCGCCGCCACGGTTTCGGCGCGTTCCGGGCTGTGGGCGTAATTGACGATCACAAGGAACCCTTTTTCGGCGATTCGTCTCGCCATGCATGCGCCCAGACCCTGCGAGGCCCCGGTGATCAGGGCAACTTTTCTGCGTTCTTCCATATCATTCCTTCGTTTGCATGAGGCCTTGGATGTAGCCGAGGGCGTAAGCCATGCCGGTTTCCCACGGCATGGCCGCTTCGACCTGCGGGGTGTGGTCGGGGATGATTGTTCCCGCAAAGCCGTGTTTCCGGTAAATGTCCAAAGTACGCGGCATATCCACATAGCCTTCGTCGATAAATACTTCCGAATATCGCGGCAGCGTTCCGCCGGTGTTGCGGAAATGGACGTAGCCGATCCTCCCCGACGCCGCGAATTCTTCGATGACCTTGTAGATATCCACGCCGCGCATGGTCGAAACGGTCCCCTGGCAGAATTCGAGGCAGTTGCTCGGGCTGTCGGAGGCGGCGAGCAGTTTGCGCAACCCCTCCGGCGAGTGGAGCGGCCGGTAGATTCCCCGCAGGTACGGCACCGGCGGATCGTCCGGGTGGGCGCAGAGCTTCACATTCGCCTCTTCGGCAACCGGCAGCGCGCGGGCGAGGAACCAGCGATAACGCTCCCAGAACTCCTCTTCCCCGCAGGGCGGCTGGATTCCGGTGTTCCCCCGGCGCTCGATCCGGGTGTTGAACCAGAAATCGGGATTGCGCTGCGCTTCCGTCGGAATCTTTGCTTCGTCGAAGCTCTTGGTCGCCGCCAGACCGCGCCCGTCGCGGTTGCCGCTGGTGTAATCGGTAACATAGCCCTGAACGCCGCAGGCGCTGAAGTTGTAGCCGAAACAGCGGATGCCGGCCTTTCCGGCGTTGCGGATGGTTTCGCAGATCCGCGCCATCTGTTCCTCTTTGCCGGGCTCGTCGAGGACGATGTGATCCCAGTGGGCGGGGTGGAAGTTTTCGATCGCCTCCAGCGTCAGCCCATGTTGCTCCGCCTGCCGGACGAGGGCGCGGAACTGTTCTTCGTGCCAGACGCCGTCGCCTTCGTCGAACGGGACCCAGGCAACCACCGACTCGCAGCCGAGCTGGCGGGCGAGCCTGAGGTGCGCATCGGACCACATAGCGGGCTTCATGGCGATTCCGAGTTTCATGATCTCTGGCTCCTTGTGACGAATTCCCGCGCCAGCGCGGTCAACTCCTCCCATTTCCCCTCTGCGATCAGCTCCGGCTTCACCAGGGCGGAACCGACCCCGCACCCGGCGACGCCGAGACGGAAAAGCTCCGGAATCTGTTCCAGCGTGATGCCTCCGGTGGGGAAAAATTTCACCTGCGGCAGCGGTCCTTTGAGGTCCTTCAAATAATTCAGCCCGAGTACGTTGAGCGGGAACACCTTGACAAAATCCGCCCCGGCCCGGTGCGCGGAAAAGACTTCGAGGGGAGAAAACGCCCCCATCACCATCGGCACGCTGTGCTTTTTCGCCTCTTCCAACGCCTCGAAGGCGGGGAAGGGGGAAACGAGAAACTGCGCCCCCGCCTCCAACGCCGCCAGCGCCGAATCCCGGCCGGTCACGGTTCCCATGCCGAGCGCGAGCGAATCCCCGAACCGGTCGCGGTTTTTCCGCAGCAGCGCGGGGGCGTCCGGCATGGTCATGGTCAGCTCCGCCGCCCGGATGCCGCCGCGCCGGAGCGCTTCCAATAATTCCGGCAGCTTATCGCCGGAGTCAAGCCGGATCACCGGAACGACTCCGGGCCGGATTAGTTGTTCGATCATACTTCTATCTCCTGATTGCAAACGAGCCGCCGGACATCAGCGCCTCGACTTCTTCCCGGGTTGACAAACTGAAATCGCCCTGCGTGGCGTGCTTGAGCGCGCCGCACGCGGCGGCGAAATTGATCCGGCGCTCATCGCTCCAGCCGGACTGCTGAAGCGCGTAAATGATTCCTCCGGCGAAGGCGTCGCCGCCGCCGACCCGGTCGAGCACGGCAAACGTGCGCGGCGGAGCTTCGGTTTTGGCTTTGCCGGGGCGGTAAAGCGCACCTCCGAAGGCGGTATGCGACGCATCCGGCTCGGAACGGCGCGTCAGCGCCGCGCAAGCGAGCGGGAACCGGTTGCAGAGCTCCTCTTCCGGCGTCTCCAGAAAATCGGCGGCCACGCCCGCGTTGGCGATGAGAACGTCCACATGCTCCATCAGCTCCTGAAATGCCTCCCGCGCTTCGGCGGCGGACCATAACGCGGCGCGGAAATTGAGGTCGAAGCTGACCGTATAACCCGCGTTCTTCGCGTCCCGCACCAACTTTCGGGCGAGTTCGCGGCAGACCGGGCTCAACGCCGGGAGCGTGCCGGAGAGGTGGAGCCAGCCCGGCGCGGGATAGCGCCGGAGGA
Organism: Victivallis sp.; assembly: GCA_031556915.1. Lineage (GTDB taxonomy): Bacteria > Verrucomicrobiota > Lentisphaeria > Victivallales > Victivallaceae > Victivallis. The sequence continues at coordinate 3,672 of JAVBSA010000302.1, read as the reverse complement.
TTCCGGGGAAATCATACGCTTCGTACGGCGTCAGGGCGAATGTGCTTCCGGCACGGTCATATACAATGCGCGACGGCCGGAGGGAGCTGCCGGTTTCCAGGAAGAACAACCCGAGCCGCCCTTCGGCGCGGCGAAGCACGTGGGAGGTATCCGGGCCGAATTTGCCGAGTTCGCGAAGGCAGTTTTCGCCGAGCGGGTTGTCCGGCACGGCGGAGAGGAGATGCACATTTTCCGCCCCCAGCCGGCTCATGGCGATCGCCGCGTTGCCTTCCGCCCCGGTGTAGCGGATGCGGAAACGATCCGTCTGTTCGAAGCGGTCAAAGTTCCCGCAATCAAGCCGCATTAAAAGTTCTCCGGCGAACCAGGTGTGTATTGTGTTTTTCATGTTTATAATTATACTTGAAAACAGCCGCCGAGCCAACCACAAACCCCGCCATAAAATAAACCTTTTCTGCCAAAGTGTTGATTTTTGCGCATCCGTGGCGTATATTGGGGAAAGAAATGCTTCAGTCTTTTCGATGAGGCGCAAGTAACGGACAAAACGGACAAAACGGACAAAACGGACAAAACGGACAAGAGTGATCGCATGTTGTAGAAGCATCAGCTTAAAAAACTCTGCTCGTCCGTTACGTCCGTTACGTCTGTTTTGTCCAATACTCTTCATTTAAAGGACCACGAAACACACGAAACACACGAAAGTTTTTTTCTTCTGAATTTTTTCGTGTTTTTCGTGTGTTTCGTGGTCAAAAAAATGGCATTTCCCGTTAAGTGAAGAGCATTGGTCTGTTTTGTCCGTTACGTCCGTTGAGAACGTTTTTTTTTTTGCAAAGGCGCCCCGGCAGACGCGTCAGCGTAAAACGCCCCGGCGAAAAGGAAAACACAACGCGGGAGAAATATCATGAGTTCCGAAATTTTGCTCGAAGATTTTTTCGTCCACACCGTTATTCCCGCCGACCGGACCATTGATACGGGGTTGGCGTTGAAGGAGATCGGATATCTCGACGCAGTGCGTGTCCGCAAAGAATTGACTTACTCCGATATGCTGGAAATCACGATCCGCCTGGCTTCCCAGGAGAGTGTCGCGGTCGATTACCTCGACGGGGTGCGGTATGAAACGCCTTTTCCGCATGTGCTCATCAAAAAGCCGGGAGTCCATCACGCGTATGCCGCGGAGTTGTCGCGCAAGGCGTTTTTCATTCAATACCGGCCGGAGAGCGTGCCGGTCATGGAGAAGGCCGGGGTCTGTTTCGAACCCCTGATCTGGCGGATTTCGTTGACGGAGACGCTTTCGGAGCTGATCAACCGGTTGCTGCAGATTTCCGCTTTGCTGCATCTGCCGCTGATGCGGGAGAAGGCGGATGCGCTGGGGTGGGAACTGGTTCTTGAATTGTTGGAGTTTCGCGGGCAGAAGGTGTGCGACGACGACATGTTCCGGAAGCTCCAGAAGATCGCCTCTTATCTCCAGGTGCATTTTCTGGAGTCGCCGAATATCCGGAAGCTGGCTCAGACGCACGGTTTGAGTGAACGGAGTTTCTGCCGGCACTGGAAAAATTATTATCCGCAATCTCCGGCGGTGATGGTCGGACAGTTGAAGCTGGACTATGCGAAAAACTGCCTGACCTACACCGATATGCCGGTCTTCGCGATTGCGGCGAAACTCGGTTGCAGCACGATTTATTTCAACCGCCTGTTCAAGCGTGAAACCGGGAAGACGCCGCTGCAGTACCGAAACGCGGCGGAGTAGGGGAGGCGGAGCCGACCGGGTCCAGGGCCTTTAGGCCCAGGTGCGGATTCTCAAGGGCGCGAAGCCCGTGAGTGGAGTTTGAGGCAAAGCCTCAAGCGATCTCGCGCGCCGGTGACGCTGAAAAAGGAAAATTTGTAAAAATTTTCCGCCACCAGTGCGCGCCGACGGTCTGCTTTGACCGTCAGGTCAAACAGACCCCGACCCCTGTCAGGCGCCCACGATTTTGCATATGAAAAGTTGTGGGCGCCAAGGAGGCCATCGCTTTCGGTGAGTGTTTACGCTTTTCCGACGCACGGGCCGAATACTTTGCGGACCGCTTCCAGATAGGCGTAACCGTACCGGGTGTCCGGTTCGAGATAAGAGCCTTCGGTCCACTCGTTCCAGCAGGAGAGATGGACCAGCGAACCGGTTGCGTCGCCTGACGCCATCAGTTCTGCGGTGTGGCGCAGGGCCCGCTCGAAGAGCTCCGGCGTGTTGTCGGTGATGATCGTACAGAACGGGTATGCCCACCTGTCGTACATGTCGGATTGCACCGTACGCGGGGAGGTGTCCCAGCCGACCGGAACCACGGGCTGGTAGGGAAGCACGCAGTTGCGCGAAATGAAACGCGCATCATCCTTGTTCAACTCAAACCACTCGGCATAAGAGAGTTTCGGGAAGGACTCCCGGGCCAGCCTGTGGTAACCGTAGTCGCTCGCGCTGTCGAAACCGACTTCGCGGAGGAAGGCGTTGGTTTCCTTGAAATCTTCGATGCCGATGTCGAGGATGCGGCCGTCGAGCGTCAGTTTGCCGAGTCCGGCCTTCTCCGTCCGGAACCGGAAGTCGTCGAAAAGGGCGCGGGCCGCGGCCCGGCCGCCGAGCTGTTCGACCAGCGCGCGCGGGCGGAAAAAGGAGAAATAGAGTCCGTCGTTCACCCGCAGGTAGTTTGGCCGGTTAAGGTAATTTGCGATGCAGTGATCGGTGCATTTGCGGAAGGTCTCGGCGCTGATGTCGCCCGACCAGAGCTTTTCCTCCGGCTTCCAGTAACTGCCGGGGTGCGCGTAAATCGGATCGTGATTCGCCCACATCAGCGCGAATCGGATGTCGGTCGAGTTCGGAGCCCCGAGAAACCCCTCCCGGATGCAGCGCTCGCGATAGGAGCCGTCGAAAAAGTAGTACCAGTCGAAAATGAAGGCATCGACGCCGTGGCCGGTCGCGTCGGCGATTTTTCGGGCCATCACCTGCGGGTCGGCTTCGTCCTCGTAACCGCGAAGCGGCACTTTGGGCTGGTCGTGGCCGGGGAAGCGCGGGGCGGCGTACTGCGTCACGCGCCATTCGGTCCACCCTTTGCCGTGGATGGCCTCGTTACGCGGATCGACATGCCAGTTGGGAAAATAGTAGGCGCAGACGACGGGTCTTTTTTTCATGATGAAAACCTCCTTGGTTTGTTCTATTATACAGCAGAGGGAAATGAAAAACTTGCCTCGTTTGCCAAAAAAATAGTACGATCCGCCAAATTTGCCGGCCTTGCATTCCGGCGGAAACCGTGTAATGTAAATCGCATGAGAGAAATCCGGTTGAAAAAATACGCGGTTCCGGAGCTGCCGGTGGCGGTTCTGCTCTGTACCCGCGCCGGGAATTACCCGGTGCATCATCACGACTGCGTGGAACTGATGCTGGTAATCCGCGGCCCCGGCGTCTGCCGGGTGAACCGGGATCCTTATCCGGTGCTGGCCGGCGACGTCTATTTCATCGGCGTCCGCGATGTGCACAGCTTCGAGATGAAGCCGAGTTGCACATTCTACAACTTGTTGTTCGATCCGGCGTTCTTCTCCGGAGAGCCGGAGCTGAAAGAATTTCTGACGCGGCAGGAGGCCCGTTCGGGCGGCCGTCTGGCGCGCTTTTCCCCGGCGGAGACAGAGGAGATGGAGGCGTTCTGCAAGCAGTTG
>JAVBSA010000528.1:0-4317 GCA_031556915.1 Victivallis sp. | reverse complement strand
CTTCACCGAAGGAACCATCACCGAACTCGATCCTGCGGCTTATAGCCTGACCTTACAGACCAGTGACCCTGAAGCCGCCATGCCGGATCAGCCCTATTTCAAGCGCGGCCATACCTGGAGTTTTACGCCCGACGGTCAATTTCAGTGGGACCTTCTCTTCTTCATGATGACCAAAGCCGAAACTGTCGCGCCGGATAAGATCCGTTATACCTTCGAACGCAGCAATCCCTATTTCGACCGGCTGAAGGCGGGGATGAAAATGGTTCACCCCTCCCGTTACTCCGGCGGCGGCGTTCAGCTGGATTTCTGCCGATTCGTGCGGATTGAAAACGTCACCCTTTACACCTCTTCCGGGTTGAGCTTCGCCGACGTCAACGGATATGCCGACGAATTCATCAACTGCAATATCGTGCGCAAGGAGGGGCGGATGATCTCCTCCAACGGCGATGGCTTCCATCTGCCGAGCGGAATCATCGCTCCGACCGTATGGGGATGCCGCGGAGAATGGATGTATGACGACGGAATCAACAGCTACGCCCGCTTTGCGCCCGTCGAAAAGGCGTTGCCCGACGGCGCCTGGCTGCTTTCGGACAATGTTCCTTTCCCGGGTAGCCTGGTCGGCGTGATCAATATGGATTCCGGTCAGGTCACCGCGATCGCCCGCTGTGAAAAGCGGAACGGCGGCTATGCGTTTACGCCGGCGATCAGCCCGGTGACAAGAGAGGATATCGCCGCGGGCAAGGCCCCCGACAGGAAGTATCCGGACGGCGTCATCTGCTTCTCGCGCAGCAGCATCGGCCTGTTGGCGGTCGACACGCATTTCGCCCATCATCACGGCAAAAGTTTCGTGATTCAGTCGCCTCACGCCCTGGTGGAAAACTGTTCCTCGGAGAATCCGCAGTATACCGGAATCCACGTCGGAACCATGGGCGATTGGCAGGAATTCCTGACTCCGCGCAACGTCATCTGCCGGAACAATCGAATCAGCGGCGGCCAGTATTCGCTGATGACCTTCTACAACGTCGGCAACGGCAAGAGCGCATTGTGCAACCCGATCCGCAACGTCACCTTTGAAAACACTCTTTTGGTCGCCCCGCGTTCGGGAAAATACGAGGTGTTCCGCAACCAGGCCCTGATGACCTGCAAGGATAACCGGAAAAAGTAACCGGGGATATTTTGATTTCTCAGGGAAAACGCGCTATATTCTTCCGGTGAAAGATGAGGTGCGCGATGAAGGTTGGGGGGCTGCGGCTGGGGCGGTACGATTATGCCGGGTTTTCGGCGTTTTCCATGTATGCTTTTTGTTCGCTGGTGATTCCGGTCATGATTGTCGCGATCGGCAAAGACCTCGATTTCCCGATGGACCGGGGCGGAATGGCCGCGGGCGGCGTATTGCACCTGACCCGGAGCATCGCCATGGTTACGGCCCTTCTGCTGTGCGGAACGATCGCCGGGCGGATCGGCAAGCGCCTTTCGGTGGGGCATTGCCTGCTGCTGATGGGGGGAGGAATTTTTCTGTGCGCTTTTTCCCCGGCGTACTGGATGCTCCTGCCGTGTCTGCTCATCGCCGGGTTCGGCGAAGGAATCTGTGAGGGGATCTCCACGCCGTTCGTCCAGGGCCTTCACCCCGATTCTCCGGAGCGCTATGTCAACATCTCCTTTGCCTTCAGCTCCGTCGGAGTCGGGGCTTGCGTCCTTGCTGCGGGCGGCCTTCTCGCGCTCGGGGTCAATTGGCGTACCATCCTCGCCGGGGCGGGGGCGCTCACCTTGCTTGCCGCGCTGTTCTTTCTGTGGAAACCCAACCCCCGGAAACCGTATCCGGAAGTGCCGGGCGGCGTCAGCGTTTCCGAGATCCGGCGTTACTCCGTCGCAATTGCGAAAGAGCCGCAATTCTGGATCTGTTGTCTTGCCATGTTCCTCGGCGCGGGGGTGGAGTTCGGCCTGACCTTCTGGTCGGCCGCCTATGTCGAGCTCAATTTTCAGACCGGCCCCTGGGTGGCCGGCCTCGGCATGGGGGCGATTGCGCTCGGCATGTTTGCGGGGCGGCTCGGATTCGGGGTTTGCGCCCGGAAAGAAAATTTAAGAAAGATTCTCCTTGGAACCGGCCTCGGAACCATCCCGGTGACTCTGGCGCTAACCTTTCTGCAGCCGGGCGTCATGCCCGGCTATTTGCTGTTCGGCTTGCTGTTCGCGCTGCTGATCCTCGCCGGAATCGGAATCGCCCCCTTCTGGGCGACCGTCCAGGTGTACGGCGTCGACAGCATGCCGAAATTGGATTCCACCATGCTCTACATCTATTTCTCCGCGGTGGGCATCCCCGGCTGCGGATTTTTCCCCTGGCTGATGGGTTGTCTCGGCGATCGGTTCGGCTTGAAAGCGGCGCTTCTGGTGATCCCCGTCTGTCTCGCCCTCTTCTCGCTGGTCATCTACTTTGAGTGCTGGATCCTGGCGAAGAAAAGGGCTCAAAATCATCTGCCCATCCAACCGCCGTCGACCAGGTAAATCGAACCGCATACATAATCGGACGCGGCCGATGCGAGGAATACCGCGATGCCTTTGAAGTCTTCCGGGGCGCCCCATCGTCCGGCCGGGATGCGGTCCAGAATCCGGGCGCTGCGGTCGGGATCATCGCGGAGCGCCCGGGTGTTGTCGGTGGCGATATAACCGGGCGCAATGGCATTGACGTTGACCCCTTTGGCTGACCATTCGTTGGAGAGCGCCATGGTGATTTCACCAATGCCGGCCTTGGAAGCGGCATAGCCCGGCACGTTGATTCCACCCTGAAAGGTCAGCAGCGAGGCGGTGAAGATGATCTTGCCGTAACCGCGCGCGATCATCTCCTTGCCGAACTCGCGGGCCAGGATGAATTGCGCGCTCAGGTTGATTTCGATGATTTTATCCCAATATTCGTCAGGGTGCTCGGCTGCGGGCTTGCGCAAAATCGAGCCGGCGTTATTGAACAGGATATCGACTTGCGGATGCTCTGTTTTGACCTTGCCGATCAATTCATACAAGGAGTTGCGGTCCGAGAAATCACAGGCGTAGGGATAAAATTTGCGGCCCAGCGCTTTGACCTGCCGTTCCACTTCGCTGTCCGGTTCCAGTTGGGCGCTGACGCCGATGACGTCGGCGCCGGCTTCCGCCAACCCGAGGGCGATCCCCATGCCGATGCCGCGCCGGCAGCCGCTGACCAGCGCAACTTTGCCCGCCAGGGAAAATTGATCGAGAATACTCATTTTTATCGTTCCTTCAACTGCATTTGATCATGGTTTTCATCGCCGTCGCGTTGCCGCTCAACGACTCGAAAGCTTTCCGGATGTCATCCAGGTCGAAAACGCCGGTAACCAGCGGTTCCAAAGGAAGCTGAGAGGCCAGGGCCAAGCCCCGCTCATAGTCCTCCGCCTCATAGAGGCGTGCGCCCAGAAGCCGCAGTTCCCGCCAGAAAAACCGGTGCAAATCCACTGCCGGCGGCCGGCTGTAAATTCCCACCACCACGATCCGGCCGCGGGTACGCACCAGTTCCGTCATGACTTTCGCGCCGTTTTCGGAGGCGGTCACTTCGAAGACCACATCGGCTCCGGCGCCGCCGGTCATCGCATTGACGGTTTTTATGAGGTCTTGCTCCTGCGGATCGATTACCTCGAAACCGCTCTTCCGGGCAAACTCGATCCGGAACGGATTGAGTTCGGAAATCAGCACCCGCGCGCCGGCGGCCCGGGCCGTCATGGCGATCAGGAGCCCGATCGGGCCGCCTCCCATGACCAGGGCGAATTCCCCCTCGCGCAGTTGCGCGGTCCGGACGTCATGACAGGCTACGGCGAGCGGTTCGATCAATGCCGCCAGTTTCAGCGACAGCTCTTCCGGGACGCGGTACAAGGTGCGCGCCCTGACGTTCCAGCGCTCCTGAAACGCACCGGTTCCGTCGATGCCCATAAACTTGAGATTCATGCAGATATGACTGTGGCCGGCCAGGCAGGCGGGGCATTCGCCGCACCAGTCCAGCGGACGCACCACCACCCGGTCGCCCGCCTTCCAGGCGGTAACGCCCGCGCCGACTTCGACCACGGTACCGGACATCTCGTGCCCGATCACCTGCGGGGGCTTGACCCGCGCATCCATTTTGCCATGGAATATATGCAGATCAGTACCGCAGATGCCGCAATAAGCCACCTGGACGCTGACTTCGCCGGGGCCGGGATGCTGTACTTCGACGTCTCTTACTTCAAAATTTTCCTTGCTGACATAATATGCTGCTTTCATTTTTCCAATCTCCTAAAAATATCCGCCTTTAGCCACCACTTCGGTGGGTTTCATACC
>JAVBSA010000258.1:0-6394 GCA_031556915.1 Victivallis sp. | reverse complement strand
CAAAATGACCGGCGTGCAATCCAAGCCCGCATTGCCGGCGCAGAGTATTGTCGATTATCCTTCGTTTCAGGTTCGGGGATTGCAGTTGACGGCGCCATATCCGGAATGCGACTGGCTCTCCCTGGTCCGGCTGGCGGCGCTCCTGAATTACAACCGGATCTGGCTGAAGGTGGAATACCGGATTCAGAACCCCGCCGTGCCGCTCCTGGGCGGCAAGCCAAAAACCATGACATTGGAACAGATGCGGCATGTCATCCGTACCATGCGGGAATACGGGTTTGACGTTTGCCCCGAGCATACCGCCTATTCGCACGCGGGTTTCATCACCAATATCCCCGGTTACGAATCCACGGGCGACGGCGGCAAAGGCGCGGGCAACCTGAATGTACGCAATCCCCAAACCAAAGAGGCCCTGAAGATTATTTTCGACAATATTTTCGCGGCATTCTCCGGCGCTCCGATCAACGCGGTAAACATTACCCACGATGAACTGAACTTTTACCGTCTTTGCCTGTCGCCCGAAACCAAAGGGGTAAAACCGGCGCTTTTATTCAGCGAGAACCTGGAATACTGGAACACCTACCTGAAGTCAAAGGGGGTGAAAAGCGTTTACTTCTGGGGAGATATGCTGAAGCCGGAAGGGCCGAATGCGAATGGCAGCGTTCCGTTAAACACCTTCCTCGCCCGGCCGAAAATCCCAAGGGACATGGTGGTTCTGGACTGGATTTACGATGAACACGCCTCTTATCCCAGCCTGGCGGAATTTCGGAAGGACGGCTTCAAAACGGTGCCCTGCACCTGGTTCACTCCGGGCAATATCAAGACCTTCCTGAGCGAAGCGGCCAGGCTCGGTATTTCCGAATCCATGTATACGACCTGGCAGCAATTACCCTGGATTTACCAATCCGGCGCCTTGCGGAGCGCGTATGTCCTGCATGCCGGTTGCGCCTGGAATTCCGGCATGGAGCTCTCGGCCATGCGGGTATTGCCCCAGGATTATTTTACCCTGTTGGAAGCCATGTTCCAGCCTCTCGACCGGGTGCGGCCGCTGGCGCTGGAGTTGCCGGAAACCACGGCATTTCCAGCGGATAAATCGGTGCCGGCATTGAAAAATGAGACCAGGATCCTGTGCGACGGTTTTGAATTCAGAATATCCGGCCGGAACGCCTGCGTCCTGGACCGGCGCACGAACCCGGAAGCGACCGTCAAGGTCGACGCCAAAGCCCGGTCGATCGCTCTTCTCGGCGCAAGCGGCCTGGTGCCGGAACCGGCCACCTCGAACTACCTCGGCACGCGTTTCGATCTTGCCGAGCTCGTCATCAAATACGCGGACGGTTCGGAGAAGGTTCTGCCGGTTCAATACGGCGTTCATTTCGGCAGTTGGAACACCTCGCGGCCCCCGGTTCGAGCGCTGACGGCTTATTCCACCAAAACGGCGGACGGGAAACTGTTTTCCCTGTACAGCTGCCGGTTTCCCAATCCCGTGCCGGATCAGAAAATATCCGCTGCTGCAATTAAAATGACAAGCGATAAATAGCCGTTGGCAGTTTTTTCCGTAACCATTGATCAGGTAAAGTGAAAAAGGAGACCCGAAAATGAAACGATCCAATCGCAGTTTTACTCTAATCGAACTTCTGGTGGTTATTGCGATCATCGCCATCCTGGCGGCGATGCTGCTGCCGGCATTGAGCAAAGCCCGTGAAAGCGCCCGTTCGACAAGCTGCAAAAATCATTTGAAGCAACTTGGATTCGGCCTTCACTCCTATCTTCATGATTCGGCTGAAATCGCTCCCCAGGACACCACGACCGGATCCTGGCCGTATTGGACTCACCAGATGCTCCCGGTTCTCAGCTCTGAAGCGACAAAGAAGAAAGTGCTGGCCAAAGAAGAAACTCTGCCTAAGGTTTTCCATTGTCCTTCCTATACCGGAACGCTCGCCAAAGACGAAGCCAAAACATCGACTATTCCGATTAATTATTATATCTGCTCCAAGGGATCCGTCGCTTTCAAGCCGCTGACCAAACAGAAGAAAACCTCCATTGTTTTTGCCTTCATGGATGGAATCGAGTCCGATCGCGGCGTCCATCAGAATACTTTTTACAGCACTTCCACGGGAACCAATTATCAGCAGGCGGCTTTCAGGCATGGCAGAAAGAGCAATCTGGCCTATCTTGACGGCCATGTCGGCGAATTGATTGCCCCCAATGGGACCGTTGCGGACATAAAAGCCGTTTTCCCGCCGCGCGCCGGCTGGCCGCCCGTTGCAAACCCGCCGATGGATTTATCCTGTCGCACCGACCTGTAGTACTCTCTATGGAATCACTGATTATCTTCAAAACGCACCTTGATATCGGCTTCACGGATTTAGCCGCCAAGGTGAAGCGCCGGTATTTCGACACCTTTATTCCGGCGGCCATAAGAACCGCAAGCGAGGTCCGCCGGATCAATCCCGCATGCAATTACGTATGGACCGTGGGGTCGTATCTGATTTATGAATATCTTGAGCGGGCGACGCCCTCGCAGCGCGAAGAATTGGAACAGGCCGTCGGGCGGGGGGATATCTGCTGGCATGCGATTCCCTTTACGATGCACAGCGAACTGGTCGATCCCGCCTTGTTCGACCTGGGGTTGAGCATCAGTACCCGGTTGGACGAGCGGTTCGGCAAACAAACCGTCGCCGCCAAAATGACGGATGTGCCGGGACATACGCGCGGCATCATCGCGCCGCTGGCCGCCCGCGGGATCCGTTTTCTGCATCTGGGAATCAACCCGGCCAGCACGATGCCGGATGGTCCCCCGGTGTTCCGCTGGGTGGATTCCAAAGGCAATTCCATTATCGTGATGTATCAGCAGGACTACGGTTGTCCGCTCCGGCTGCCTTATCTGCAGACATTATTTTCCGTTACCGGCGACAACCAGGGGCCCCATACCCCGGAAGACGCCTTGCAGATCTTCGCGGACGCCGGTAAATTTTTTCCGGATTCCATCATTCGCGCGGGAAACTTGAATGACCTGGCGGACAAACTGATTCCTTTTGAAAATGAACTGCCGGTCATTACCTCCGAAATCGGGGATTCCTGGATTCACGGCATCGGTTCCGATCCGTTGAAGGTCGCCCGTTTCAAAGCATTGTCGCGCTTTTGGAAAAAAGAAATCCCCCGGAATTTTCAATTCGCCAAAAGCCTGCTGGAAGTCGCGGAACACACCTGGGGCCTGGATGAAAAAACCAGCATTCCCGATGAAAAACGTTTCCTGCCCTCGGACTTCGAACGTATGCGCCGGGAACCCCGAATCAAGCGCTTTGAACGTTCCTGGCGCGAAAAACAGCAATTGATCTCATCGGCCGTCAATCTGCTGGAACCGGCCCAGAGAAAAATGGCCCGCGACACCTTGCGGAAATTATCTCCTTGCAGGCGCAGCCGTTCGGGAGAAAAAATTTCCGAAGGGATTTACCGGGTTGGAGATTTTGAATTTGCCTTCAACCCCGATAACGGCACGCTGACGCATCTGAAGCTCGCCGGGCGGGATGAAGTCTGGGCGGATCATTCCCACGTTCTGGGGAAGATCATGCTGGAGAATTTTTCAGCGGAAGACTATGGCCGTTTTCAGAATCAATACCTGAGGGTAAAACCGGAATGGGCGGTTCTTGATTTCGGCAAGCATTTCCTGCCTGCCGGATTGGGAGGCGGCCGCAGTGAGGTGCATTGTATTGCCGCCCGCAAAAGCGATCGTCAGACATTTCATTTTCACCTGATTCCCGACCGGAAAATTCACGGCATGCCCGAAGAGTTTTTCTTGCGGTGGCGTTTCCATAAGGATAGGAAGCTGATCGATATCACCCTGGATTGGTTCGACAAGGAAACCTCGCGCATTCCACATGCCCTCTGGTTCAGCTTTGTGCCGCCGACTCCGGACGGCGTTCATGGCGCATTCCAAAAAAGCGGTGAATGGATCGAGGCAAATGACGTCGTTTCCAATGGCGGACGCACTATGCACGCGGTCGAGAAGCTCAAATTGACCGGTGAAAACTGGAACTTTGAACTTGAAACATTGGATGCGCCCCTGATTTCCCCCGAGTGCCCGTCGCTGTTGAACTTCCATAATCGCTTGCCGGATATCGGCAAGGGGGTTCATGTCAATCTCTATAACAACATCTGGGGAACAAACTTCCCTATGTGGTTCGGCAATAACTGCCGGTTCCGTTTCCAAATCGAATTATAGCCTGATATCAGAAGGTCTTGATGAGAAACTTTTTCTATTTTCTCGCCGTGACGCTTTGCGTTGCGTCGATCATCACGTTTGCGACCCTCACGTCGCGCAGCGAAAAGCCCTCCATCGTCTGGACGGCCGGGTTGTCGCAGGATCGCATTGAACAGGTCGCCGCCTTTCACAGATGGCTCGTTGTAAATGGATATACCGACAAAGACGGGAGTCCCGCCTTCACGGTTCGGCTGGAAAGCGCCAGTAACCAGAGTTCGCTGATTCAGGCGGTTTCCGGCACGGCGGGCGACCTGATCGACCACGTTCCCGTCAAGCGGTTTGCACCGATGGGGGTGCTGGAAGACATCACGGAGTTCGCCCGCGAAAACGGCCTTGATCCGGACGGTAATTACGGCCAGGCGCGGGATTTGCTGATGTACGGCGGGCGGCAGTACGCCTATGCCTGCAACCTCGCGGTCAACGCGCTGCTCTGCAATGTCGACGCGTTCCGCAAGTTTGGGATGGAAGTGCCGCCCGAAGAGTGGACCTTTGACGAATTCGAGGCGATCGGGAAAGAATACACGCGGCGCGCCAATGAAGGGAAATCCAGGCAGGAGGCGTTTTTCTCCGGCCCGATGCTCGAAATGATCCTGCCGATGGCCCGCAGTCTCGGCGCCGATGTCTTCAACGAAACATTGACCGCACCCGATTTGACCAATGAAGCGTTTGAAAAAGCGCTGGTTCGCTATCGAAGCTGGATCGTTGACTTGCGCCTGATTCCGGGCAACGCCGAGATCGCTTCGGAGTCGACCGACGCCAGCAGTGTAAACAGTCAGCCGACTCCGCAGCTGGTCACGGCCCGTTACGCGATGATTCCGACCGCCCGTTATGCGAACATGGATCTGCGCCGGTTCAAACATGGACCGGTCAATCTCGCGTTCGTGCAATATCCGATGGCCGATTATAAAAACCTGATTCTCACCTCGCGCAACACCGCTGTCTATAAAGGTTCCAAACATAAAGATCTTGCGAAGATTTTTCTGCTCTTTCTCGCCGGTCGCGAGTATAACGACATCATCATCCGCGATTCGGACGGCCTGCCACCGAACCCGAAGTGGGCCGTGAACAATCCGGAATATCACAATCCGCCGGGGCGCACCAATGAAGGAGATTTGCACACCAATGAATTGAAATGGGCGCAGACCATTGCGATTCCGGATAGTTTGAGCCCTTATTATCCGTTGGCGGACAATAAGATCCGTTATGCTTACGAACGGGTTGCCGAAGGGCTTTCAACGCCCCGGGAAGCGCTCGGGCTGGCCAATTCCTCCTTGAAACACCTGATTCGGGAGACGGTCGGGGGAACCGCTTCGCTCCGAAAAAGCTACAAGCTCGATTGTGAACTTCAGAAGAAAATCGACGAATACAAGGCCGCAGGTAAAAAAATTCCCGCCGCCTGGATCAAAAATCCGTTTTACCTGAAATATTACGCCGATACCGGTCGGCTGGAAGAATCATTATGAAATCAGAAAAAATGTCCGTCCGCCTGGAAAAATTATTCTACACCAGCCCCGACAGTCCGGGGATGGCGCGCCTGCCCAGCCGTTCACCGCTCTTTCCTTTCAGCAAAGAGGCCGATGCGGCCAAAGCGGGGCGCGACCGGGGGCCGTACTATCTGTCGTTGAACGGCGACTGGAAGTTCCGTTACAGCGAGAGCCCGGACGATGTGCCGGAAGAGTATATGAATCCCCGCTTCCAGGATGCCTCCTGGGACAGGATCGACGTTCCGAGCTGCTGGGATATGCGCACTTACGATTATCCCCATTATACCAACGTCCGGATGCCTTGGCCGAATATGCCGCCGACCGTGCCGGATCGCAATCCGACCGGAATTTACCGCCGTACGTTCGAAGTTCCGGAGGAATGGGGCCCCCGCCGCACGGTCTTGCATTTCGATGGTGTCGAAAGCTGCTTTATCGCATTCGTCAACGGCCATACGCTCGGTTTCAGCAAGGATTCGCGCGGCTCCACCGAGTTCGATGTCACCGATTTCGTCAACCCCGGCGAAAACCAGATCACCGTGCTGGTGATCAAGTGGTCGGACGGCGCCTTCATCGAAGATCAGGACCAGTGGTGGCACGCCGGTATTGTCCGCGGCGTTTACCTGTATTCGACCGGCAGGAATTACATCGC
>JAVBSA010000157.1:0-2971 GCA_031556915.1 Victivallis sp. | reverse complement strand
CGGAATCTCTTCCGCCGACCGGCACCAGGGGGTGTGCGAGGAGGAGATTTCCATGCCGAGGTCGTTTACGATTTTCTTGAGCTCCTTCGGGTCAAGGCCGTAGAAGCCCGCCGGTTCGACGCCTTTGAAACCCATGATGGCAACCAGCTTGAGGACATCGACGAAGTCCTTTGCCGACTGCTCCCGGAACGAATAGAGCTGAACCGAGGTCTGAAACATTTTTTACTCCTTTTTCTTGGGGAACGACATTGCAAAAAATCAATCTCTTTATATATTCTATAACAAGAGCAATGTTTTCGCAATTTACCAAACCTATTATTTTTTTACCGAAGGTGGGAAGATGTCGGAAATCAATCGCCCGCTGAGTTTGTATCAGGTAAGCGTTTTCATCGCCTCCGGAACCCACCCGATCAAGCCCTTTCGGATTCCGGATGGATTCGAGCTGGTCGAAGTGCTGCTGGGCGGCCGGATTTTCTTCGAGGTGAACGGAGAAAACAGGGAATTCGAGCGCGGCGCGATCTTCTGGCACATCGCCGGGGAATACACCATCTTCCGGACTCCGCCGGAAGATCCCTACCGCTGTCTCGCCGTCCGTTTCGCCGTGCCGGAGAACCGCCGAACCGCGCCCCGCATCAGCGGCTGGAGCACCGACGCCACGCTCGACCCCTTTGTGGATGAGGTGATCGGGCGGTTCCACGACGAAACCATCGACCGGACGTATCTCTGTGAATATCTGCACCGGCGTCTGTTCTGGGAGAGTTATATCTTCAACCGGCGGAGCGCGGCGGCGGGATACCCCAAACCTCTGGCCCGCGCGCTGGCCATCTTCCGCGAAGGTGGCAAACTCGATGTGAGCGTCAAGGAGATGGCGGCCAAAGCCGGAGTCAGCGAGCCTTACCTTTACGCGCTCTTCAATAAACACCTTCAGGTGAGTCCGCACCAGTATCTTTTGAACTACCGCCTGCGGCAGGCCAGGATCCGGCTCGCCGGCAGCGACGACAATATCAAAGCCATCTCCGAAGAGTGCGGCTTTGAAAATCTGGAAAGCTTCTACCGCGCCTTCCGCCGAAGCTGCGGCGTCCCCCCCGGCGAATACCGCAAACGCCACCAGTCCATGAGTTGACCGGGGGACATAGGGGAGGCGAAGCCGACCGGGTCCAGGGCCTTTCGGCCTTGGCGAGGATTCTCAAGGGCGAGTAGCCCTTGAGTGGAGTTTGAGGCAAAGCCTCAAGTTTTATCGCACGTAAGTGACGCTAAACAAGGAAAATTTTCGTAAGAAAATTTTCCGCCACATAGCGTGCGCGGTTCTTTGCGCCGTCAGGCGCAAAAACCAGCCCCCGGAAGGGGGCATCCCCCGTTCCCAAACCTTTTCATATGCAGAATCGTGGGAGCCTGACAGGGGTCGGGGTCTGTTTGACCTGGCGGTCAAAGCAGACCGTCGCCCGCCTGGTGGCGGAAAATTTCTGGCGAAATTTTCCTTTTTCAGCGTCACCGGCGCGCGATAAAACTTGAGGCTCCACCTCAAACTCCGCTTAGGGCTACGCGCCCTAAGAACCGCGCCAAGGCCGAAAGGCCCTGGACCCGGTCGGCTTCGCCTCCCCAACCCCCAACCAATGCCGCAAAGAGCACGCAAGGTAACCCTATTCGAGTTCGCGGCGGCGGCGGCAGATGCAGATCGCATTGCAGCGGGGACAGCGGGTGAGGTTGACCGATTCTTTTATGATGAACGAGTGGTGGCAGCTGTCGCAATGAAAGAGCGTGCTGTTGCTCAACCGCCAATTGAAGCTTTTGACGCGATAGAGTTCGCGGCACCACAGGATCACGATGAACAAAAACCATGCGCCGAACACGGCGAACAGGGCTTCCGCGTAGGTGACTGTAATCATCATATGGTTTCCTCCGTTGCGGGTTCCGGCCAATAGATGAGGAGTGTTCCGGTTCTTTTTTCGCCCGCGGCGGCTTGCAGGGCGATGGCGTCGAGCTCCGGGACTCCGCAGGATTCGGTGAGGTGGATGCGGAGGCTGCCGGATGAGGTCCAGATTTTGACGATGCTCGGCCGGTAGGCTCCGCTGCCGGGGGGGACGCGCAAATTGTCCAATGCGATCGGTTCGCCGTTTTCGTTGAATGCTTTCGGGGTCAGGACCGGGGGAACGGGGGATTCGTTCCTCCGTGCGGGCAGCAGGGTCGACTGGCCGCTGCCGCCGGGCAGCGGGGGCAGCGGCAGGTATTCCGCCAGGGGGGGCAGCCCGGGAGTCTGAATTCCGGCTTCCCGGCGCCGGGTCATGATTTCCCGCTGACGGGTGCGTTTCATCTGGGCCCCGTAACCGGAGGTATACTTGGCGCGCGCGAAAAGGGAGGGATCCTGGATGGCGACGAATTCGCGGAGCTGGCTCCATTCTTCGGGAGAAAGTTTATTTTCGCTGAGGATGGTTACGCCGGGGCTTTCCGGCGCGGAAGAGGCCCGGCGCTCCGGCGGACGCACGTCGATCAGGACGAGCAATCCGTGCACGGCGAGCGCCACCACGAGGGCTTCGAGGGTGATGACCCAACCGGGAATCCGTGAATTTTTCGCGAACTTCTTCCGCAACTTTACCATGGTATTATTGTCCGAAGACCGTTTCCGGCCGTGTTCCCGGCGGGTTTGTCACCAGGAAGCTGGATAATCCTTCCGCCTCGGCCAGCGCCATGACTTCGGCGCTCTGTTCGGTGCTCACGTCGCGGTCCACCAGGATGATGATCGCCGCTTCGCGGCTGCGGCCGCGCACTTCGTTGAACTGCTGCTGGAGCATTTCGAGCGTCATGGGTTTATCGTTGAAATAGAGCAGCCGCGTTCCGCTGTCGCCTTTGGTCACGGTGACGACGAACTTCTCCAGGTCGGCCATGCTGGGGGGACGCACACGGGGCAGGTTGACCCGGATTCCGGAAACCCGCACGAACGAGGTGGAGAGGAAGAAGAAAAGCAATACCAGAA
>JAVBSA010000690.1:0-5564 GCA_031556915.1 Victivallis sp. | reverse complement strand
ACCGACGATCAGCTTGATGTTGTCGGGAAGCGAAGAGATAACAATTCCCGTTTGGGAGGGAACTGCCGGAATCTGATCGCGCTCCTCCGCCGCGGAAGCTGAAAACATCGCAATACTCAACGACAAAAGACCACACATCCTGACCATCATGGCACGCCTCCCGCAAATTTATGAAAAGTGCATCCGATTGCAAAAGCAACTTCAGAATCATTGGGAGAGGCGAACGTCAAATGATCGGAAACACCGGCGATCAACTGTCCGGCGCAACCGAAAAAGCAAAAAAGGGAACCTCTCGCAATTTTCTCCGAAGACTCAAAACTTCCAAAAATGAATCTTCCCATTACTAACATTACACAAAAAACTAAAATTGCAAGATAATCATTTACTTTATTTGATAAAATCATAAAAAATCATTCATCATGGTCTCCGAAAGAAAAGCAAACAACAGGCCGTAAGCGCCCAGTGAGCTGCATGCTGAGCGGAACCGGGAGGGTGGCGACTGGAATTATGATTGCTGCTGCCGCTCCCAAAGATGAGGGCGCAGACTGTCGATTTTGCCCGATAAGATGCAAAAACAGACAAAATAGTTTTGCAATTGGCCCACATAACAGGTATACTAAAGCATCTTCCATTGAAAGGACTTTATAGTATGGCGATCCGTTTTCTTTATCCCGAAGGCAAATTCAAGGCCCTGACCATGAGCTACGACGACGGCGTCCACCAGGACCGCAGACTACTCGAGCTCTTCAACCGTTACGGCATCAGGGGCACCTTCCACATCAACTCCGGAATCCTCGACACCGGCAACCGCATCGCCTCGTCGGAAGTTGCGGCGCTCTACAAAGGGCACGAGGTCTCCTGCCACACCGTCACGCACCCCTTCCTCGAGCGCCTGCCGCGCACCGAAGCCGCCCGCGAAATTTTCGAGGACCGCAAACGCCTCGAAGAGCTCTGCGGCTACCCCGTAATTGGCATGTCCTACCCTTTCGGAACCTGGAACAATGAAGTGATCGAAATCGCGAAATCCTGCGGAATCGTCTACTCGCGCACCACAAGAGCCAGCGGCGGATTCGGAATCCCGCAGGATTTCATGGCTTGGGAAACCACCTGTCACCACCGCGAAATGCTCGAAAAAGCACCCCAGTTCAAAGAGAACAACCGCCATCCTCTCGGACTCTTCTACGTCTGGGGGCACGCCTACGAATTCGACGACAGGAACAATTGGAACGAAATCGAAGAATTCTGCGTCACCATGGCCGGCCTGCCCGACGTCTGGTACGCGACCAACATTGAAATCTATCGTTACATCACAGCCATCCGCTCCGTCGTCACCTCCGCCGACGGGAAAATGGTCTACAACCCCACCGCCGAAAAAATCTGGTACTACCAAGGCGAAACCAAAGGCATCCTCCCCCCCGGCGGAACCATCGTGTTATAAGGGATCCGTATAAACCGCAAAAATATTTCATTTTTTATGAAAATAAAGTTTGACTTTTGCAAAAACAAGGAGTACCTTAATTCAAATGAGCGATGAAACGCACAACTGTCTGGGTCATGGGGCTTTTACAGTGTCAACCGTGCTTTCGTGTCGGATACTCAATTCGGTTGGAAGTTGCATTGGGCAATATGTAGTTTGAATTGTTTGCGATTGTTTTGCAGCTTCCATTGCTCTATCGACAAATGTCAGACCTAATCCCCCCGAAACGTTGATCCAGGCTCATGTGTAATGTATGCGGCTATAGCCGCGGAAAGAAGATTGAGTATGAAGTTGTACGTCGGAAACCTGTCGTTCTCGACCACCGAAGCCGAACTCAAGGATGCGTTCTCCGCGTTCGGAACCGTTGAATCCAGCAGCATCATCAACGACCGCGAAACCGGCCGTTCGAAGGGCTTCGGCTTTGTCGAAATGCCCAACGCCGAAGAGGCGAAGGCTGCGATTTCCGGAATGGACGGCAAGCAGCTCGGCAGCCGTTCCCTGAAGGTCAACGAAGCGCGTCCCCGCGAAGACCGTCCGGCTCGCAGCGGCGGTTTCGGCGGCGGCGATCGTGGCGATCGCGGCGGTCGCGGCGGATTTGGCGGCGGCGGCAATCGCTGGTAAGCCAAACATACCGAAAAGCGCGGAGGCAGAAATGCCCCCGCGTTTTTTTTATGCATTTTTACCGGAAAATATGGACGTGTCCGACAAGCGCTTTGCAGAACGAATGCGTTTCCGCGCTTGTGGTCACAAGACGGATAACCAGCCAATGCATCGCTCAGAGGTCTCATCGCGCTACCCTGTCTTGCACCGGCACGGGCGAGGCCGCTCACCCTCTCCCCGCAAAAAAGCGGGGAGAGGGGTCGGCCGACGCGGTACGGAGCGTCACACCCAGCATTGCATGCCACGGGAAGTCTTCCGCTTATTTACGCACCACCCCATCCGCATTCCCCCCATCTCCATAGTCAGCAGTTTTCGCGAAGCGAAAAATGCGTCCGCACCGGCACGTTGCCGGTCGGGAGGAGTCAAGAGGAGGGCGAAGCGCCTCCTCTTGTTCCCACGGCGCCCGATGAAGCGCTATGCCTTCCGCAGCAGCAGAAGCTCCATTGCGCCGGATACGACTTTTCCTTCGCCTTCGAACGGGTAGCTTTTGCACCCGGCGATCCGCGTGCCCTTCCACCTGCCGGCCGGCAACTCCACCGTTCCGGCGCGGCGCGTGAAGAGGAACGCTTCTTCCGCCGACTCCCACCGGTAGACGGCGGGGCCGTTCAAACGGTCGGCGCGGAAATCTCGCGGCCGGTAGCGTTCCATCACCGTGCGAAACACTTCGCGCAGTTCCGGATCGTAGTTCCCACAGTGTTCCGTAATATAGCAGGCTTTGGAAACAAAGGCGCTGCCGAGCGCATCCATAAACTGTTCCGGTTGAAACGTCGGTTCGCAAAGGCGCCCCCACTCTCTGGTCGGGTAAATCATGTCGGGGTCGAGACGGGTCGGGGCCCCCTCCCCCAGCGCCATGATGAAGGGAAACGCCGTGTAACCGTCGACCCCGCGCGCATGGTAAGGATCGTTGTCCCCCCAGACCCGCACCATGTCCAGATACGGCCACAGCGTCGGCGAAGGCGACATCGGGGTGGCGGCATGAATCAGCAATTCCGGGCCGACCGCTTCGGCGATCAGGCGCCAGGTAAGGCGCGCCCATTCGCCGGGCCGGGTGAGCCCGGCGGCGAAATGCCGGTTCTGCAGATTGACCAGGGGGCCCAGAAAGTCCACCTTGTACCCGGCGAATCCCATCGCGTTGAAATGCGCGAAAAAGCGTTTGAGGTATTCCGCCGTAAACGGATGCGACGGATCGAGCAAGTAACCGTTCACCCAATAAATCGGGGTTCCGTCGGCGCGGCGCAGCAGTGCTTCCGGGTGCTTTTCGCCCAGCGGATCGCCGGGACGCACCATATAAGGGCAGCACCAGAGAATGAGCTCAACCTCCTTGCTTCGCGCATATTCGAGCAGCGGCGCGAATCCGTGCGGGAATTTGGCCGGATCGGTCGCCAGGTTTCGGCTTTCGCACTCCGGCGGGGTATTCACGGGCTCCGGGAAATAACCGTCGTCGATCTCCACGGCGTCCAGATGGTTCGCCGCTGCGTAATCGACCGCTTCCCGAACGGCGGCCTCGTTGATTCCGCCTTTGTAAGCGTACCAGGTGTTGTAGAACGCCTTGATCCGCCGCGAAGCCGCGCTTTGGCGGGGCGGATGCAAGATGTTGTTGACGCGGCGCAATCCCTCGAGAACTCCGGCAGGATCGTTCGCGCGGGGAAACTCCAGCATGATCCGGTCGGAACAATAGGTTTCGCCCGGCAGCAGCTTGCGCCAGCCGCAGGAAAATTCGTCCTCGATCGGGAAGTTGAAGGATAAACTGCCCGGTTCCGGCGTGTCGACGGCGATCTCGAAGTGTTCCGTTCCGTCGATGTCCGCCGCCAGGAAATCCCGGTTCAATACGCCGACCTGCGGCGCAAGAACCGGCAGCCGGATGGCTCCCGGAACGCCTTCCCCCACCGCACGCATCCCCTCTGTGAAGGTGACGAAGCGCACTTGATCGCCTGGCTGGTATTCCGGTTTCCGGCAGGAGAGGCGGAACAGCATCATCTCGATCGGAGCGGAGCGCAGGTTGTCGATTTCCAGCGAGAAAAACACCGATGTTTCATTCAGCCGGATCAGGGAACGGACGGCCAGCTCCCGCCAACGGTATGCGATGACGATTTCGCCCTCCCCGCGCCGGATCGACTCCGGCGCCAGGTCGGAGAGGCGGCAGATCGGGCGGCAGAAGAAACTCCACTGCAAATCCGGCAACCTCAGTTTTTCCGAAACCAGATCGATCCGGCCGTTGTCGTCTACGGTAAGAGTGTAATTGCGCATGGTTCTTTACTTCTGTAATACAAGGTTGATAAACAGACCGGGAGTCTTGGGCGACTCGCCGATTCCCGGAGTCAACTGCAGATAGCCCGCCCGTCCTTTCGCGTTGGCGATGTTGAGCAGCACGTTCATCCGCGCCGCCGAACCGGGCTGGAGCCGGAAGGGGCTGAGACTCCGCTTGGAGAAGGCGAGCTCATAGACGGTTCCGCCGGAGGTGTGTTTGACCGCGCACTTGACGTCGTCCACAATGCCTTTGCTCTTTTCCAGGCCGTCATAACCGACGGAGGAAGCGGCGTCGCGCCGGACGACCGGAAGCGCCTGCCATAGCCCGGCGGCGTATTCGAAGTCGTCGTCCTGGTAGCCGCGCATTTCGACGCCGGCGTTGCGGAGCGTGTCGAAGGCGATCTGCAGAGAATCCCCCTGCCAGAGACCGCCGGTTCCCACCGGGGACTCCACATAATCCTTCTTGTTCACCGTGACGGCGAGATAGAGGTGATCCATATCCCAGGCGAAACGGGCGGAGGCGGCGACGGAATCCTCAGCCGCCGTCCAGGGAGCGAGTTTCGTGCGGAGCTTGAGCGGAATCGCGGCGCTTTCCGCCGGCCAGTCGGCCAGATCCCCGTCAACCGTGATGACGCGGGCGGCGAAGGGCGGCAGGATCGCCTTCAGGTTGAAATCGAACTCCTTCGACTGCGCCGCGGTCTCCACCCTGACTTTCGTCAATTGGTCTTCGATGGAAATGGCGCTCTGGGTGGTAAAACAGACATTGGTTTCTCCTTCGGGAACGAGATCGGCAAAGGGCCGTTTCTGCCCCGCCGCCGTCACGGAACCGGTCAGGTTCCGGGTGCCGAGGTTGCGGACTTTCACCGAAAACTCATTCCTGCCGTCGATCAGAAGTTCCGCGTCGAACAGCGCACCGGTCGGCGCGGGGAGAGCCTTCAGGATTTCCTCTTTCAGCTCCGCGACGCCGAGCGTGCTCTCGATGTAGACGGGGTGACCGCCGAGCCGGACGGCTTCCGGCTTCAGCCTCGTTCCCATCACGTCATAGACCTTCAGGGCGGGATCGAGCTTCAGGCGGTCGGGGGAGCCGTTCCATTTCCAGAGCGCGGCGACCCGCGCATCCCCGCGGTCGAATAGGTAGCAGCGGTAGTTGCCGCCGAGCTTGACCCGCTCCGCCGGCACA
>JAVBSA010000372.1:0-16835 GCA_031556915.1 Victivallis sp. | reverse complement strand
CCCGGAATTGCAATCTGAACGGAGAATTTCAACTGCCTCTCCGGCGGATCAACCAGACGCTGCAGCTTTCTTACCCGGAAACGCAAAAGCAATCCGGCAAAGTCCAGCCGGGAGCGATTCCGCTTCTGATCCTGGCCGGGGAGCAGTGCTTCGGCAGCGGGGCGCGAAACAATGCGGCTCAAAGCAAAATCAGTGAATTCACCCTCGCGGCGAAGTTTTATCTCAGGGCGCTTGATTCGTTGCCGGCGACGGATCCCCGCTGCCGGGATCTGGAGCAGCGCCTCAACCTCTGCCGGGAAACTCTGCGATTGCTCGGGTTTCAGTTGCGGTTGCCCTCACGGATCAAAGCGGACGATTCCCCGGCGACGGCGATAATCGATGAAATGTTCCGCTCCCGGCGGTATTACGATGCGGCCCTGGCGCTGGAACAGAATCCGGCGCCGGAGATGCGGCTCCGCTATGCCCTTGCTCTTGCCGCCTGCGGTCAATTCGAAAAAGCCGCCGAGGTCGCCGGCACCGCCGATATTCCGGAAAAAGAACCGGAATTGTTTCTGGCGACCGCCCGGTTCCTGCTGGCCGGCGGCAGAAAAAAGGAGGCGCTGCCTTTGCTGCTGCGCTTTTTGAAACTGGCTCCGGGGAGCCCGGATTCGCTTTCCGCCGTCCGGGAATGCTCCGGAATCCTGGTCGAAGCGGGAGAGTACGAAGAGGCTTCCCGCTTGTTGTTGTCGCTGGCGGAAACAGCCGGAGACGATGCAAATCAGATCCGTTTTCTGGCAGCGCAATGCTTTTATCAGGCAGGCAAAAACAAGGAATGCATCCGCCTGGCAAGTTCGCTCCCCGTCTCCCGAAAACAGGCTCTTCTGCTCGCACAGGCCCGGATGCGGGAAAACGATTATTCCGGAGCCTTGAAAGACCTGGAACCTCTTCTGGAACAACAGGCCGAACGCCGGGAGATCCTCAAACTGCTTGTTCGTTGCGCCTCCGTGGAAGATCAGGCCAAAGCCATCGTCTATGCCGGGCAGCTGCTGCGGGAATATCCGCACGATGCGGAGCAATTCGAATATGCCAAGCTCCTGCTGGCGATGCACCCGCCGGCAAAGGAGTTGGATGCGCTGGGCGAATGGCTGTATTCCAATCATAAGGACGGAGAGAAAACAATCGCCCTCGCGCTCGAATGCGCTTCCCGGCTGCCGGAAGAAAAACGGGAAATTTTATTGCGGAAATTTCTGATCCGGAAAGAATGCACTCCCGCGGAACTGCTTCAAATTCTTCGGCATGACTCCGTTTCCGTTCCCGTGAAAAAAGAATTCATCAGTCGTTTCCCGGCAAAGTTTGAAAATACCCCGGAACTTTGCGCTTTGTATCTGCAAATGGCCGAATTGGAGTATTCGCTCCGAAGCCTGGATAACGCGCTCGCCTGCTGCGCCCTTCTGCTGAAGCAAAGCGAGGTGTTCGAATACCGGAAAGTGAAATTGCTCCAGATCCGGCTCCTCACGGAAAAAGCAAGCTATGCCGAAGCGGCGGAAGGCTGCCGGGAGCTGCTTCTCGCTCAATCGTCCCCTTCTGAAAAGCGGGAGGTTGTCCTGCTGCTGGCGCAGATTCATGAGCGCGGCGGAGATGCGAAAAAAGCCATCGCAATCGCCTGGAGCGGAATCCCGCTTTCCGGCAAAACGGAGCACAGGGAGCAATTGCCCCGGATCCGGGAGTTGCTCGATCTGATCGTCCGCAACGCGGAGAAAATCGACAGCCGGGAAGATCGAGATGAAGCGGAAGCTCTTCTCGCTCTTTTTCAGTGAAGCTTGCGGTACTCGCGGGGGGAGAGGTTCCGGCGGGTGCGGAAGAGGCGGTTGAAGTTGGAGAGGTTGCGGAAACCCGATTCCAAGGCGATTTCGGAGACGCTTCGGGAGCTTTCGCGGAGAAGCCTGCCGGCGTAATTCAATCGCAGTTCGATCAGGTAATCGGAGAAGGCCGCGCGGACGGTGCGGCGGAAAAAACGGCGGAAACTCTCCGGTTCCATCCGCACTGCGGCAGCTACCTCCGGCAAGGTGAGCTTTTCACGGAAACGCTTCTGCATGATGCGGATCACCTTTTCGATCAGCTCGCGGTCCGCGTCATGCGACGGCGGAGCGTCTTTCAGGGCCGGGAGTTCCCGGCGGGGAGCGGCCGCGAGACGGAGAAGGAATTCCAGGCAGAGAAGCATGCGTTCCGGGTTCGACGCAGCGGCCAGACGGTCGAAATCCGCCAGGAATTCCGGATTGTTCTCGAACAGCGTGACGCTCTGCAATTCGTCGAAAAGCCGCTTGATCGAAGCGAATTCAGGCAGCGTCAGGAGACCGCTGCCGAAAAAAAGGCCGCCGATCTTCAGCACCCGCGTCTCCGAAAACGCCTCCGGGTCTTCCGCCGGCGTCGAGAGGTAAAAATGCGGAACGTTCGGGCCGATCAGCGCAAGGTCGCCGGGGCGGAACGGCAGCAGTTTTGTTCCCAGCAGCACGTGACCGAAGCCGGAGACGACGAAGGTGAATTCGATTTCCGGGTGGTAGTGGCAGCGGCAGTCCAGAACCGGCCCCCGGACCAGGTCCAACGCAATGCTTGTCTCGGAGCAATACGGCACTTTTTCAAAATGGATCGAAGAGGCATTTTTGCCGGAAAGCATCATTTTATTGCCTTTTATCAGCGGTTATTCAGGTTTGTCGCTCCTATATTAATAGCAGATGATACAAGTATGTCAAGTACCGGGAGAGAACCATGGCTCTGCACCGAATGGATTTTCTGTTGAAACAAGCGCGCGGGAACCGGATCGCCCTGGGGGCGTTCGAATGTTGGGACTCGCTGAATATTCAGGGCATCGCCGCGGCGGCGGATCGCTGCCGGGCGCCGGTGATTTTTCAGGCCTCGCCGGCGGAATATGAAACCATGGGCGGCGCGGATGCGTTGAGCTGCATCGTGAAATTCTATGTTGCCAAATACGGAATCGACGCGGCGCTGCATCTGGATCACGGCAGTACGCTCGAACAGGTGGAGGATTGCATCCGGTGCGGATTCACCTCGGTCATGCTGGATGCTTCCACGCAGCCGTTCGAGGAGAACCTGGCTTGGTCCGCCGCCGCCGCCCGAATCGCCCATGCCGGCAACGCCTGCTGTGAAGCCGAGCTGGGGCATGTCGGCGGCGGGGACGCCGGAACCGGCGCCGCCGACTCCGTCCTGACCGTTCCCCGGGAGGCGGCGGAGTTTGTGCGCCGCGGCAATATCGACTGTCTTGCCGTTTCGATCGGAACCGTTCACGGCGAATATCGCGGCGAACCGGTTCTTCGCCTCGACCGGCTCGCCGAAATCGCCGCCTGCGTCGACGTCCCCCTGGTGCTTCACGGCGGATCGGGTACGCCGCCGGCGCTGCTCAAGGCCGCCGTCGAACTTGGAATCGCCAAGATCAACATTTGCACCGACCTCAACAAAGCGTTCCTGCGGGGGATCGATCATGCGTCGCGCCACCTCACTCCCTCGGTTCCCGGCAACTTCTACCGCCCCGCCGTGGAGGCGCTGACGGCGGAAACCGAACGGCTGGTCCGGCAGTTCCGGGGGGAAGCGGTATGATCGGGGTCGCCGGATATCTCTGTCTGGACATCTACCCCGACCTGAGGAAAGGGGCGTTCGCCTTCACTCCCGGCGCCTTGCGCGAGATGGGCAAAGCGCCCCGGGTGACCGCCGGGGGAGCGGTCGGCAACACCGGCCGTGCGCTCTGCCGGCTCGACGTGCCGACCCGCCTGGGAGCGGTTACCGGCGACGACCTGTTCGGAGAGGTGCTCGGGAGCCTGCTGAAACGCACGGCGGGAGCGGGCGAACTTTGCCTTGCCATGCTGCCGGGGGAGAGTTCCGCATGCTCCATCGTGCTCAGCCCGGAGCGGGAGGACCGGATGTTCCTGGCCTGGCGCGGAGTGAACGACCGTTTGAGTTCGGAGTCGTTTCCTCCGGAATTCCTGCGGGGATTGCGGATCTTTCACTTCGGCTATCCGCCGCTCTGCCGCGGGATGGCGCTTCAAAACGGCGCGGAACTGAAACGGCTCTTCGCCCGGTGCCGTGCGGCGGGAATCCTCACCTCGCTGGACATGTCGCTGCCGTCGCCGGGAACGTTTTCTTATGAGCTGGATTGGAAGATGTTTCTGGCGAATGTGCTGCCGGAAACGGACCTCTTCTGCCCGAGTCTGGACGAGATCCGCTTTATGCTCCAAACTCCGGCGGCGGATGCGGGGGAGCTGTCGGACCGGTTGTTCGACCTGGGCGCAAACACCGTGTTTTTGAAGCTCGGGAAAGAAGGGGCGGAACTGCGTACCGCCGATACCGATCGGGTCGAAGAGTGCTTTGCCCGGTTCGGCCGGAACCGCTGGCGCGGGCTCTGTTGCCGGATTGCGCCCCGGCCGGTGGCGGTCGTGCAGTCGTCCGGAGCGGGGGATGCCGCCGTCGCGGGATTGCTTGCGGCCGTCCGTTCCGGACACGGGGGCGTTGAAGCGGCGGAGTTCGCGGTGCGTCTGGCCGAAACGGTCGTCGCCGGCAGGGAAATCACATCGAAAGGAGCATCCGTATGAAACGTTCTGAAATCAACCGGGAATTGCGTTGTGCCGAGGCGTTTTTTGCGGAGCACGGCTTCCGGCTGCCCCGCTTCGCTTTTTGGACGCCCTGCGAGTGGAAGCGGCACGGCGATGAAATCGCGGAGATCCGCGACTGCGGACTTGGCTGGGATATCACCGACTTCGGACGCGGCGACTTTCGCGGCGAGGGATTGTTGCTTTTTACGATCCGGAACGGCGTCGCCGGTTCTCCGCGCTACCCGAAACCTTATGCGGAGAAGATCATGATTTCGCGTTCGGAACAGAAGACGCTGCTGCACTGTCATAAACACAAATGCGAAGACATCATAAACCGGAGCGGCGGCAATCTTGTGTTCGAACTGTATTGCCGCGCCGACGACTGTTCCGGCGACGATCCGGAGCCGGCGGATGTTCCGGTCGGACTGTCGCGCGACGGCGAGCAAATCGTCGTGCTTCCGGGGGAGAAGCTGATTCTCGCTCCCGGCGAAAGCATCACGCTCGAACCTCATGTGCTTCATTCGTTTTACGCGGAACGGGGGGCGGATGTGCTGATCGGCGAGGTTTCCGCCGTCAACGACGACCATAACGACAACGTTTATTTCAGGACGCAGGTGCGCTTCCCCGTCATCGAGGAGGACGAAGCGCCCTACCGGCTTCTGGTGAGCGATTATTAAAAGTTTATCAACGAAGGAACTGTACACTCTTGAGTTGTGCATGGACGGCGATCTTTTTGCCGTGGTGTTTCACTCTGGCGCGTGTGCTGGCGGGCTATGGAGTTGTTAAGAAATAAACTTTGCGGCTGTTTGCAAAAGGGCCGTCAGGAAATAAACCTGACGGTCCCTGGCGGACAGGCAAATTTTTTTTTCCACCTCATGTTTTTACAACATGCGGTTGTTTGTCCGTTGCTTGTGCCCCTGCAAAACAATTGAGGTGTTTTTTATTTACGTAAAAAGATTATTTTTTTGTTTTCCCCTATTGACAAACAAGAAAAAATGGATCATAATATTTACGTAAATAAAAAAATAAACGGTTGGAAGAATATCATTATGCGGTCATTGCCGAAAAATGTCAATATAACCCGGATCGCCGAAGAGGCGGGACTTTCCATCGCCAGCGTCTCCCGCGCCATGAACGGTCGCAGCGGCGTCAGTGAAGACGTCCGCAAAAAAGTGAACGCCCTGCTGGTGAAACATAATTACGTGGCAAACAGCCACTTGCACCGGAACAAGCGGATCGCGGTCATCGCCGCCCCGCAATGCTTCGGCAGCTACCTGACCGAGCTGCTCGGTTCTTTCTCGGATACGGCGGAAAAGCACGATATCGAATTCTGCATCATCTGCTGCCCCGGCGGAGACCGCAACGCGCTGTTGGAAGAAGCTCGGAAGTACCAGTGCTCCGGCGTAATCGTCACTGTAACGAACATGTTTCGCGACGCCATTTCCGTATTGATGGAGTCCGAAATCAAAGTCGTGCTGATCGACAACTCCGAGAGCGATGAAAGGGTCGGTTTCATTGATCACGATTCCTATTCCGGCAGCCGCGACGCCGTTCGCCATCTGCTTGCACTCGGGCACTCCAGAATCGGTTATCTGCGCTACTCCAGCAGCGCGCTGGCGCACCTGAAACGCTTCAAAGGCTATGAGCACGCGCTCAAAGAAGCCGGAATCGAAGCCAAGCCGGCCTGGTGCGCGCCGGCCGGACAGAATTACGAGGAACACAGCGCTGCCGCCCGGAAATTGCTGACCGATTGTCCGGAACTGACCGCGCTGGTCGCCACCGACGATGAAGTCGCATTCGGCGCCATGAGGGCGGCCCGGGAACTCCGGCTCCGGGTTCCGGAGGATCTGTCGATCGTCGGTTTCGGCAACCAGCCGCAGAGCGCATTCCTGACTCCGGCGCTCACCACGGTCAACTATCCGCTCCGCGAGATCGGCCGCCGGGCGATCCGGGAACTTGAGCTCTCTCTTCGCGATCCCTCCCATCCGCTGCCGCGCGAGATTATGCCCGTCAATCTGATTATCCGTGAAAGTACTTGTCCACCCTCCAAACTTTAAAACAGGAGATTCGTATCATGAGACGCCGTCTATTCCTTTTTACACTAATCGAGCTTTTAGTTGTGATTGCGATCATCGCCATCCTGGCCGCCATGCTGTTGCCGGCCCTCTCCGCGGCCCGGGATAAAGCGAAGTCCACCCAATGTGTCAACCAGCTGAAGCAGGTCGCCCTCGCTGTGCAGTTCTATGCCGGCGCGAACAACGATATGCTGCCGAGCTCGCTCGATTGGAGTGACGCCAAAATAACCTCCACTCCCGACAACAATACCACCCAATACGCGGTCAACCGGCTGGGACCGACCTTCAAGGAACTCGGTTCCGGCTACTGGGTGTGGAAGCAGTGGAGTGGAACCGCCACCGGCTGGTACGCCAACCCGTTGCTCAACTGCCCGGTCCACACTGACGCCCACCGGCTCGGCGGCTTCTTCAACCAGTCCCATTCCAGCGATTACCAGTTCAACTACCGTTACTCCCACTCCAAGCTGGCGGGGAAGATGCGGCAAACCTATTACGACGACACCGCGACTTGGGGATTCAAGGGGCCGCTCGGACCGGCCGATGTCTTCGTCTTCCGCGACTTCCACTTCGGATACAAGGAGGATTTCGGCAGGCACAACCGGAAGTTCGGCAACGTCTCCTACGCCGACGGCCACGTGGAGAGCGTCAACCGCCTCAAGCAGCTGCTCAACAACGGCAGTTCGATCGATTACCTCTACTGAACGGAAAGCACGGAATCATGAATCCATCTCTCAAGCTCACCGCGGCCGCCCTGATCGCGGTAACCGGAATCTCCTGCTCGAACATTGCTCGAACCGTTCCGGCCGACCCGGCGGCGGCGGCCCGCTTCGACCTGCTCCCGGGGAACCTGATCCGCAACGGGGATTTCGAGGAAGGGGCAAGCGGATTCACAGCCCACCTCGAACCCGGCGCCGCTTATGAGATCGCCGACAAAGAGGCGTTCGAATCCGCACACATGCTCTCCGTCATGGTTCCGGCGGAGCTGCGCAAAAGCGAAAACTTTCTCAGCCAGGCCGTCACCGTCGACCCGGCGGAGCCGTGCCGCAGCTACCGCGTCACCTACTGGCTGCGCTACAAGGTGCTGAGCGACGAAGGCGGCGGCGCGGGCATCATGGCGAGCTTCTACGACGCCCGGGGCGAGCTCGTCGGCCGGAGCGGCATGGAACACCTTTTAAAATTGAAAACCGAAGCCGACCAGTGGAAGCTGATCGACCAGATCCGCGACGGCTGGTGGGACAGCTACGATCTCGTCTTCACCCTGCCGGAGAACGCCGTTTCGTTCCGGCTGGAGTGCGGCTTGTTCAAAGCGGCCGGCAAGGCGGACTTCGACCGGATTTTCGTCGAGCCGCGCCCGGCGGTCGCCGCGATGCTGGCGGAATCGGGTCCGATCGAAACGCGGATCCTCCCGGCCGTCGCCAAAGAGAACCTCTCCGAAATGCTCTTCGGGCTCAACGCCGATTTCCGCTACAACGGCATCTACTACGGAACTTTGCCGGAATCGAATCCGCAAAACCGGCGGCGGGAGCTGGCCGATGCGGTGAACCGCACCGGCGCCCGGCTGATCCGTTTCCCGGGCGGAATGCCCGCCCACTGGTATTTCACCGAGGGACCGGAAGCGCTGGGCAAACTGGTAAAGCATCTTCCCGCCCACGCCCGCTATCTCAATTACTATTACCCGCGCTTTGAAAACGTGCTCTCCTTCTGCCGCGATTACGGTTTCGAACTCTACTTTGAGATCAACACCATGTTCTTCGTCGACGCCGACGGGGAAGTCAAGCCGATCGCCGACAACAAATACAAAGCGAACCGCCCGGAATTGTATGACCGGAATCATATCCCGGAGGCGAAAGCCGCGTTCGAACGCTTCGTCGCGAAGCTGCCGCCCAACGCCATCCGCTACTGGGAATTCGGAAACGAGGAATTCGCGCTGATGAAGGTGGAGGAATACGCGGCGATCATCAGCGCCTTCCTCCCGGTCATCAAAGCCTACAATCCCGACGCGGTCGTCACCGTCACCGGCAACACCTGGCCGGTCGAGCTCTGCCGGCTGTTGGAGCAAAGCGGCGTCATCGGCGACATCGATTACCTCTCGGCCCACTATCCGTGGGGCTCCCATTGGCATCCCGAAGGCAACAAGGCCGACCTCGAGCGCTTCGTCTGCGGCAAGCTCGATTGGCGGATGAATACCGAAGCGCACCTGAAGCTGTTGCGCGCGGCGGGCTTCGACAAGGTGAAGATGGCGGGCAATGAGACCAGCGTCTTCAAATTCCAGAACACCTGGGACCCGTTCCGGGTCATCTACACGCCGGCGCAGGGGCTGCTCTTCGCTGCCAACTGGATGGAGGCGATGAAGCTCAACGATATGGATGTGCTGACCTTCCACGACCTCGAATCGCCCTTCTTCGGCATGATTCTCTATAATCAGTTTTACGACGGGAAAGCCGGACTCGGCCGTTTCCAGTTCCTGAAGCGAGGGGAAAGCGCGCCGCCCGCGGGAATTCCGGCGGAACGCTTCTTCCGCGACCGTTTCCTGGTGCTGCCCTCCGGCGAATCGATGAAACTTCTCGCCAGACACATCAACCTCAATGTGCTCGCGACTGAAATCACCGCGCCCGGGGCAACGCAACGCCCGCTCTTCGATCTGCTCGCCTCCTCCGACGGCGACCGGTTGCTGGTCACCCTGGTCAACCGAGGCGCAGTGCGGCGGGAGCTCACACTCGATGTCTCCGCCTTTGCCGGGCGGGGAACGGTGGAGCGGGGCGGCCTCCGCTGGCCCGAACTTGACGGCCTGCCGCGCCCGCCGGTCGAGCTCAAAGGCGGTTTCCCGTTCACGGGAGGCGTCATCCATACGATGCTCGATCCCTTTTCTGTAACCCAACTGACGGTGAGGTTCCGGTGAAAGCATTCTTCGCCTTTCTTGCTGCCCTGTACTTTCTGTTCCCGCTCGGAGCCTGGGAGCAGAAGTGGTCCGCCGCCGAGCTCATGAAATGGAAATCCACCGGGGAACCGGTGCGGCTCGAACACAGCCTGCGCATCGGCAAGGGGCAGTTCCAGCTGATGAAACTCACATTGCTGCTGGCGGAAAAGGCTCCGGTCGCCCCGGTCAATCTCACCGTGATCTTCAGGGGGGGCGACGAACCGGGCAACCACTACTGGAACCATGTCGTCCGGCAGAATATCGACCACGGCGGATCGCTCTACGAGTGTTATCTCACGGTGCCGCGCGACTCCAACAACATCGAGCTGAAATTGCAGCCGGGTACTGCGAAGGTACGCGAAATCACCCTCGGCGACGTCACAGCAAACGACCTGAAGGACCGTGTCGTCCGCCTTGCGGTCGATCCCGGCAAAACGCTCTCCAAACCGACTGCGTTCCACTTCGGCGCTAATTTCGACAGCGCGAACTTCCCCGGCGTCTATTACGGTTCGCTGCCCGCCTCCGCTCCCGGCTCCAAACGGGCGGAATTCATTGATTTTCTGAAGAAGTCGAACCTCCGTTCCGCCCGTTATCCCGGCGGCACGGCCAGCCACTGGCTGCTGCCCGAAAGCCGCGAAGCCTCCCAAAAGCTGATGAAACTCAGCCGAAAACGCGACACGCCGAAGCTGACCGGTTGGCGGGAGTTCCGCGACACGATGAAGGAAGCGGGCGTGAAAATCATTTACCAGCTCAACACCAGCTTTTTCCTCGATGAAAACGGAGAAATCCGGGCCATCGACGCAACCCGTTTCCCGAAGGAAGCGAAGCTGGATGTAAGCCGTGGGCGCTATGCCGAAGCGGCGGCGGCCCTCGAACGCAACTTCCAAACCGGAGTGTTCAAGCCCGGCGACGTCGATTACTGGGAACTCGGCAACGAAGACTACGCCTATATGTCGACGGAACAGTATGTCAAGGTGTGCCGGGCCTTCATTCCGGTCATCGCCAAACACGATCCCGGCCGGGCAATCTGCGTAAGCGGCATGAAGGGACTCGAAGAGGAATTGAAGAAATATCCGGAAATCTGGGAGAAAATAACCGGAGTCGCCGTCCATTACCCCTACGGCTCCTGGCCGCGCCCCACGCCGACCCATATGACCGCCGACTACTGCTCCTTCGCCAACGCCGATGTCAACTTCCCGAAAAACCTGGCCGGACGCGCGTCGGCGAAGAAGATCACAGTCAGCGAGACCAGCGTCTACAACCTCTTTACCTACGACTCCTTCCGGATGCAGCCCTCTTTCGCGATGGGGCTGGCGATCGCGGGGAACTGGCCGAAGCTGCTGAACCGCCCGGAGGTCGACATGGCGGTGTTCCACGATTTCGAGTCGATTTATTTCGGGCTCGCCTTCTTCGACGTTTCCTTCAGCGAGACCGGGCGCGTCTACAAGTGGCTCGACGGGCAGCCCGCTCCGCCCCTGAGAACGAGCGGTCCCGCCTGGTATGTCGATCCCTCCCCGGCCAACTCCAACAAGTACTTCCCGATGCAGTATGTCGATTCACCGGGACTGCGGACGCTGGGAATGCTTTCTGCCTTCTCCGGCGGCGAGCTTTACACCGTCAAAGCCGAGTCGGAATTCGGAAGCGCCGCCGGCTATCTGGCCGGAACCGACGCCACAGGGAAACCGGCCGTATTCGCCTCGAACCCGCTGGAAGTTCCGGTCCTCCTCCGCCTCGACTACCCCGGCTTTCCGGCAAAATGCCGAATGCGCCGTCTCAACGCAGACAGCTTCGGCGCGGCGCTCGCCGGAGAGTACCGCGACAACGACCGTGAAATCGTCCTTTCCGGCGGGATGCTGATTCTCCCCGCCCGTTCGATTACACTTCTCACGGTTCCATAACCCCAACCTTAATCCGTAAAGCTCTAATTCGGTTCCGGGGGCAAAAAAACGGCCCCCCAAGACAGCTCAGAATGATAGAAACAGGAGAAACAATGCAGGCGATTTTTTTGAACGGCGAATGGACACTTGAATTCACCCATCCCGAAACCGGGACTTTTCACCGCATCCCGGCGACGGTTCCGGGCAATGTGGAGTTGGATCTGGAACGATGCGGCCTGGTGAAGGAACCGCTCGCCCCCGGCGACGAACACTGCGAACGCTGGGTCGACCTGACGGACTGGCGTTATGAGACCACATTCAATTTCTCCGGCCTCCCCGAAGGAGCGGCGAACGCGGTGCTCCGGTTCGACGGAATCGATACGGCGGCGGAGGTCTCTCTCAACGGCGAAAAACTGTTCGACTGCGAAAATATGTTTATCGCCCACTCCGCCGATGTGACCGCCAAACTGCGGCGGGGGGAAAACCAATTGAGCGTCCGGATTTTCGCGCCGGAGATTGCAGTACGGCAGGCAGTTCCGCCGCCTTTCGCCTTCACGATCCGCGTTCCATCCGCCTATTTGCGCAAGGCGCGCCATATGTGGGGGTGGGACAACGCGCCGCGCCGGTTGAGCGCCGGTATCTGGCGTTCCGTCACGCTCGAGTTTCAACCCGCGATTCGCTTCGACTCGGTCTACGCCTACACGGAATATCTGGATCCGGAACGGAATTCGGCAGAGTTGGGGTGCCATTACTCCTTCGTCACCCCGGACCGGGACCTGTCGCGCTACCGGCTGCGCGTCCGGCTGGAACGCGGCGGTGAGCCGGCGTTCGAGAAGGAATTTCCGGTTCTCCACACTTGCGGGTATTTGAACCGGGGCCAGTTGACGATTCCGGATCCGGCCCTCTGGTTTCCCGTCGGATCCGGCGAACCGAACCTCTATGACTTCACATTGGAACTGTGGAAAGAGGGCGCTCTCGCGGCGCGGCATCGGCACCGGCTCGGAATCCGCCGGATCCGGCTGGAGCGCACGGAGCTCACCACGCCGGAAGGCGGCGGCGAATTCCAGTTTTATTGCAACGGCGAAAAGATCTATATCCGCGGAACGAACTGGAAGCCGCTTTCCCCCTACCATTCGCAGACCCCGGAACGGCTGCGCCGGGCGTTGGAGCTGGCGCGCGAATGCAACTGCAATATGATCCGCGTCTGGGGCGGAGGCGTCTATGAAGAGAGCGCATTTTTCGATTTCTGCGACGAACACGGGCTGCTGGTCTGGCAGGATTTCATGTTCGCCTGCGAATTCCCGCCGCAGGAGGAGTTCTTCCTCCGTGAAGTCGAACGGGAGGCGGAACAGATCGTGCGCCTTATCCGGAATCATGCCTCGCTGGCGCTGTGGTGCGGCGACAATGAAACCGACATGTCGTTTTTCTGGGGGAATATGGTAGAGCGCAATATCCTGCCTTCGCACAACCGGGTGACGCGCCGGGTTCTGCCGCATGTGGTCCGGAATCTCGACCCGGCGCGCGACTATGTGGAAAGCTCGCCCTTCATCGCCGATTCGGCGGTGGTCAAACGCTTCCGCCGCCAGGAGTCGGATGAGATGCTCTCCTTCGCGCCGGAACAGCATGTCTACTGCGGCGGGACGCTGCCTCCGGGCGGATTCCGGGAGTTTTTCCGGCGTTCGGCGGCGCATTTCATCAGCGAAACCGGGCCGATCCGCATCTGCGCAATGTCCGAGTCGCCGGAGATCGTGGCGCCGGAACTCCCCCGGATCAAACGGCTTTGGAACGCCGCCCCGGAAACGATTCCGCTGGAGAACAACGAAATTCACCAGGCGGACCGTTACTGCGCCCTCTGGTGCCGGGATTCCCGGCTGATCGCAGGAAAAATGTTCGGCCGGAGTTTTTCACCGGAAAAACCGGAAGAGCTGGCCGCTGCTGTGAACTTCTATGTCGCCGACCTTTTCAAGTTCGCGATCGAGTCCTGGCGGATTCAAAAATTCCGCCGCAGCGGCATCATCTGGTGGTCGTTGATGGATATGTGGCCGATGGCGTTCAATTATTCGGTGGTCGATTCGGCTTGGCGGAAGAAACTTCCGTTCGATTTCATCCGTCTGGCGCAACAGCCGTTCACGCTGGTCGCCGCCGACCCGGAATCCCCCGACGGGGAGGCGCGGCTTTACGCGGTCAACGACACACTCCGCATGGTTTCGGGCAGCTATTTCGTGGAGTTGCCCGACGGCACGGTCGTGCGGGAAGGCGCGTTGCGGATCGAACCGAATTCCGTGCATCTCCTGGGCTCATTGCCGCTGGAGCCGGGCGACATCCGCTTTTTCCGCTGGGATTGCGGCGAAGGGACAAAGCAAAATTTCTATCTCCGCCCCGGGAATCCCCTATCGTTTGAACGCTGTTGCGAATGGGCCGAAATCGTCCGCCGCTGGTAACGGGGACCTGGGAAGACGCTTTGCCCTTCCCAAGTCCCGGGAGCTGCAGTGTTATTTGCCGGCGATGATCTGACCGATGCGGTCGCTGCCGGCTTTGATCGGCGCGCCGTGGCCCTGGTCGGGGGTGGTGACCATGGTCTTTTTCACGCCCGCCGGGATGTTGTTGAAACCGGCGTAGACCGAGGTCGGCACGCAGGTGGTGTCGATGAATCCGGTGCTCATGAAGGTCTCGCACTTGATGCGCTTGCAGAAGTTGACGTAGTCGTAGTAGCCGACGGCTTCGGCGACGCTTTTCTTCTGTTCATCGGTGAGTTTCGCCTGGAGGAAGCGGGGCCAGCCGGGCTGGCGGCCGGCAGCCTGGGCGTTGTGGTCGCCGATGGCCGGAACGCCCGCGACGCAGAGCGTAACCTGGGGATCGAGAGCCGCCGCGACGAGGGATTGGCCGCCGCCCTGGCTGCCGCCCCGGACGATCAGTACCTGGCCGTTCCACTCCGGACGGGTCTTGATGTAGTCGAGCGCGCGCCTGACCCGGAGGAACATTCCCTTGAAGTAGTTCTGCTCGCGATCGGCCGCTCCGCGATGGCGATAGTCTTTCAGCTCACCGTTGGCGAGATTTTTGTAGAATTCCGCCGATTCGCCGTTGGCGATGCCATGAGCGTTGACGTCGAACGAAATCGCGCCGCTGCTGAACGGTTTACTGGAACTGCGGACGCCCGCGCCATGGTAGCTCACGATGGCGGGCAGGCTCTTCGGCTTGGCGCCGGCGGGGATCGTGAGATAGCCCGAAACCGGCATGCCGCCGGCGCAATCGACCTTCACGTCGTAGAGAAGGAACTTCCCTTTCTGGTTGTCCGGAACGGGCACTTCGGTTTCTGTCGCTTTCACCGGAACCTTGTCCAGCTCGGCGCGCTGGGCTTGCCAGAACGCGTCGAAATCCTTGGGCTCGGGGACCGCGACTTTGATGTCGAGCGGGTCGACCATCGCACCGAGCTGGCGGCTGACCGCTTTTCCCTTTTCGTCGGGCTTGGCGGCGGGGGCGACGACCGTCTTGCCGTCCTTGTCGAGCAACCGCGCTTCGAGCATCATCCAGCCGGGAGTCTCGGCGGGGAGTTCGATTTTAACCGGATTCCCGTCGAGGGGGAGCGTCTGGTTGAAGTAGTCTTTGCCGACGCGTCCATTGACTTTGCAGGCGATTTTTCCTTCGCTGAGCGGTTTGCCGTCTTCCGTGACGTTAACGAGGAAGGTGACAGTTTCCCCCTTGTTGTAGATGGCGTCTTTTTTGCTGGTGGAGAGTTCGATTTTGTACTCTCCGGCGAACGCAGTCAGCGCAAGGCTGAAAGCGGCGACGGCGAGCCAGGCCCGGGTCGAGATCTTCATACAGAGTCCTTTGTCGTTGGTTGCTTTCGGCGCGAAACGGTTTCGCTCCCCTAATCTAGCACCCCGGGGAGGTGAATGCCAGTTTTTCGGGGGGACTTTTCTGAAATTTCATCATGGATTCAGGACTCCGCATTATTCGGCTTGCCGCCAGATCCGGCGATTCTGTATTTCTGCTTGCTGCTGCGCGGTTTATCCGGTAAAGTCATTTCCACCAGTTTGCTTGCCAATGCGGGTTTCAAATAGTGAACCGCAAAATGTATACGATGTTTGATTCCCAGCCGAGTCATCAGTTCAGCACGGGACAGGGTATCCCTTCCCAGGCAATCCATGACTTGTCTGACTTGATCGGTGACTTGATCGGTGACTTGATCGGTCTGGGGAAACAAGAAGTCCGCCTCAACATTTTCCGGTATATTCAACCGGTAGGTTGTCCATCTGCCTTTGGAATTGCCGACCAGTAAACCGGCTTGGGTCAGCTCACTCAAGAGTTTTCCGATATCAGTCGGATGCAACTCAAAGATGGACTGAAGGCGATTGTTGCTCACTTCGCCTTCCAGGAAAGCTGTCGAGAGAATAATTTGCTTGTTTGCGGGCAGGCGGTCATACGTTTCACCCAGGGTGTGACGTAAAAAATCGGTGCATTCTTTCGGCATCAGAGAAAACATCCACAGCTTCAAATCGACTTGCTTTAATTCGGGATCTTCGCTCAAATCCGGTTTGCGCCAGTTTTCTTCCTTCCAGGCGGAGAGTATAGTCGGGAATCCGGAGCCGATGGTTTCGCCGAAACCAAGCATGCGGAGCATGTTTTGAATTCGCGGATTTCTGGCTTTGGAGGTTCCGCCGGCATAAATGGCCTGAATTGGCAGCTTCAAGCTGCCCGGATTGATAAAAACAAAGCAGTTATCCCGTTTTTCAATCCGCAAAACGCCGGTAATCATAAAGTCGCTGTGAATGATCAAATTGACCATGGCTTCGCGAATTGCCTTATGAACAGGAGTATCATCGATACGGGTAATTCCTTCCATGCGGAAGGGACGTTTCAAATCAATGAGCAGCTTCGGCATGACTCGGCGAAAAAAGTTATACAGATTATTTTCCCATGTCCCGTCGTAAGTGATGCGGTCGCTCCAACGGCTGCCGGGCAGCAGATTGCTGAAATCCAGATAATCCATACGAATATGATCGAATCGCTCCCGGATGGGAAGCCCATAAGCGCTAGCCAAAATAAACGCGCCTGGCTTTGAGGCTCTGCCTCAAACTCCGCCGGGAGGGTGCTTCGCCCCTCCCGAACCCTCCCAGACTGGCAAGGTGCCGGGGCCGACGCAAATTCGCTTCGCGAATTTGCTGACTGATCTTTTGGGGGTAAGAGTGGGCTGGTCATCTTGGTACACAGGAGCGTACGAGCGTCTGGATGGTTCCGCGTTGGCCTTAAGAACGCGCTGTGGGCGGCTGCGCCTGCTCCGTGCGATGCTTGCAACGTTGTTGCTGCGCCTCTTCACTGCGCCACGGCTGGCGCAGGAGATGACGCGCGGAACAGCCATCAGACTTACCACCCATATGGTAGTTAC
>JAVBSA010000006.1:0-8271 GCA_031556915.1 Victivallis sp. | reverse complement strand
CGCTCCCGCTCCGCAACAGCGGCGGGGGCCCAAGCTGAATCAGTCCGGCTTATTGAAGTACCGCAACTTCACCATGATCTGGCCCGGCGGGACCGAGGCCGCGAACACTCCGACCGGCCAGGCGATCACGTTCGGCATTTCCGAAGCGATGAACGCGGTGGGAGCGACTTTGACGATCAATACGTTGAGTTCGCTCCAGGAGCTGCCGAACGTTCTGTACGGCCAGAGAACGGACGGCGTGTTTTTATGCGGAAAACCGTTTCCCGACGAGTTTCTGGAGAAGGTGAAGGATCTGCCGGTGATCTGGCTGCTGCAAGTCGGCCCCAAGCCGTTCGGCGACCGGGTTCAGCCGGATCATGATCAGGTGGGGCGGATGGCGTTCGAGCACCTGTACCGCAAAGGGTGCCGCCGGATCTGCTGTGTCAGCTGCAAAGGGCACAAGGAGATTCCCGCTTACTGGCAGTCCCGGGAAACGGCTTTTCTCAACATGGCCGGATTCAGCGACGCGCAATGCACGCTGATCGATCTCGATTATGCGGACAACCTCTGGAATCCCCTGAAGGTGAAAGCCGCCGCTGCGGCGGAAGCCGTCGCCCGGATGA
The DNA here is from genome assembly GCA_031556915.1 of Victivallis sp. Classification (GTDB taxonomy): domain Bacteria; phylum Verrucomicrobiota; class Lentisphaeria; order Victivallales; family Victivallaceae; genus Victivallis. Next base: position 7,669 of record JAVBSA010000006.1, on the reverse strand, counting down.
AACAGATCGAGGGCGGCTGCGATGGGCTGTTCATCGCCAACAATCTCGGCACCCCGATCTTTTCGGAGCTGTTGGCCAACCGGATCGTTCCCATGAAGGATATCGAGCTCGTGGCCGGCGATTTTGAAGTTTGCGGCGGCTATCTGAACCCGGAACCGGTCAGGATCAACATCCGCGCCAAAGACATGGGGCGGTTCGCTTTCGACGCCATGATGTGGCGCGTGCAACACCCGGATGCTCCCGGGATGACCTACTTGCAGGCTCCGTCGCTGATCATTCCCGATCCCGACGCGGAGCGCCGGGATATCTGAATCCGGTCGCCGGTCCGGGCCTTGAACACGCCGTTGACCGGGGTGGTCAAGGCGTCGCCTGTGATTACCGTGTAATTCGCGGCATTCGGCAGCCGGAGCGAGAGTTCGCCCGCGTAGCGGCCGGATTCCGGGGCGAGCTCGAGCAGATAGACCGTTTTCTCCGGAGACTCCTCGCGGAGCGTCAGCTTTGCGGCGGCGGCGCGGGCGGCATAGCTGCCGGTTTCGAGCATGGTGCCGATGGCGATGTCGTTTTCGAACTCCTTCAGCATGGCGATGCAGCCTTCGAAATCCTCCACGCTTTTGTAAGGATCGTAGCCTTCGATGATGCCGTGGATCATCGTGTCGCCGAAGGTTCCCCGTTTGACCATGGATTGGAGCTGGGTTTTCACTTCGTCCGGAGTCTTCCGGAGCTTGCGGTTCCGGGTGGTCAATACCAGGTGACTGTTCAAGATCCACTGGTCGGTCTGCTCCGAACGGCGGTTGCCGGGGTAACAGAAACTCTGCGGTTTGACGCCGGTCAATTCCAAAATCTTCTGCTGCGAACCGTTGACCACCCGTTCCAGTTCATCGTGATTTTCCCGCTCCAGAAGGGCGGGAATCGAACTGTGGTTCATGGAGTGGTTGCCGATCTCATGCCCGGCTTCGACCAGCGCCGGGATATCCTCGAGATTGGCGTAATGCGCGCGCCCCTTGTGCCCGAGACGGTCGGGAATCATGAAAAAGGTGGCTTTGAAGCCGTATTTTTCGAGGATGGCGGGGGCGTATCGGACCTGGTCGGCGAGAATGTCGTCGAAGGTCAGCGCCAGCATGGCTTTTTTGCCGTCCGGGAACTTGCAGATTTGCAGTTCATCGGCGGCGCCGAGCGTCATTGCCATGCAAACCAGGATACCGGGCAACCATGTTTTTTTCATGCTGTTATTTTTTCACGCTGATGATGACGGTTTTGGCGTCGGTGTCGGTATTCATTTCAACGCCGGGAATGTATGCCAGTACCGCGGGGAGCTCGCCGACGAGTTCGCTGCCGGAGACGGCAAACTGAAAATTGGTGAGGTTTTTCTCCCTGCCGCCGTTGACGGTGATTTCAGTGTTGCCGTTGGCGATTTCGACTTTCTTCTTGCCCGCCTGAATGGTCAGGAGCGGCAGCGAATATTCCGAGAGATACGGGGGCATCGCGCCGTCGGCGCGATAGGACCATCGGAAGGCGGCTCCGGCCTGTTCCAGCGCGGCCAGGACCGGGCGGAGCGCGCAGACCACCCCGGTGGAACTGTCCGGCTTGTAGGCGGAACAGACCTCGCGGCCGTTGACGAGCACCTTGTAAGAGTCGGCGGCGGCCGCATCGGAGCCGAGCTCGCGCAGCGTGCCGGCCGCGGCGGAGGCGTAGGAGGCGCCGGGCCTGGCGGCCTGCTGGGCGGAGATGAAGCCGTCGGCCGCGGTCACCGGAACGGCCTTGACGGAGGCTTGCGCCGTGAGCTTTCCGGAGGTTGCCGTGAGCACGATTTCGCCGCCCTGGCGGGTCGAGCGGACAAACACCCGGTTCAGCCCGCATTCGGCGAAGACATAGCTTTTATGAATGACCGAATCCTTGCCGAATTTGCCGGAGTTGAAGCCGCCGAGGAATACGCCTTGACCGCTGAGCTTGAAGTCGATCCGGTCGTAATTGAGCGGGCAGACGCGCCCCTTGGCGTCCACGATTTTCACGTCGAAGAACATGACGTCGGAACCGTCCGCGCGGAATCCTTCCGGGCCGGTCACCGGCGAAAGCTGGATCGCGGCGGGCTCGCCCGCGGTCTCGATCCTGTCGTCGGCGATGACTTTGCCCGCGGCGTCCTTCGCCACGGCGCGGACTTCGCCGGACTGCGTCACGTCGATGTTCGGGAAGGCGTAGACGAACAGGTCTGCCGGCTTGGCGTTCACGCCCGCGCTTTTTCCGTTGACGAAGAGCTCGACGGAGGCGCAGTGGAGCGAACCGATCACATAAACGGTCTTGGTTTTGGGATCGCGCTGTTTGAGCTGATCGGTCACGCGCCAGTGGTTTTCGGCCCATTCCTTTTCGCGGTACAGGTAGGTTTCGGGGGTCAGCTGCGGGTAGTTCCAGTGGCCGAGAATCTTGACGCGCGGCACTTCCGCCTGGTAGACCTGGAGCGCATAAAAGGATTCTTTCGGGATGCGGACGGGATCGACGCGGCCGGAGGTGCGGCTGTTTTCGCTGCCGGAGTTGCGCCCGTGCATATTGGAGTCGGCCCAGGTCAGCATGGCGGCGCCGGAGTAGTAATTCTTCCCTTTGCCCCCGACGCGGTTGCCGTAGAAATAGGCGTAACCGCTCTGGCTGTCGGCGGTCGTGACGCAGAAGTCCTCCTGCGTCAGGTTCCAGATGTCGAATCCGTCGGTTTTTTTGCCGCCCTTGCCGAGCCATTTGTTGACATAATCATAATCCGGGGGCGAGTAGCGGTCCCAGACGCGGCGCGGGGATTCCTCGCGCTTGTATTCGGTTTCGAGCATCGGCAGCTGGCGGTCGAGGGCGTTCATGCTGTCCTTGGCGGCTTTGTCGTGGCGGTAGATCATGGTGCCGACCCATTCGGCGGCGGCGATCTGCTCTTTGGAGGTGAGCGTGCGACAGCCCATGAAACGCCATCCGGCGGGGTCGAGCAGTTGTTTGAGGTCGGTCATTTCCTGCATATGGGCTGGAGTGACCGCATTGTTGCCCGTTTCCCAGAAGAGGATGGAGGGGGAATTACGGAAATAAATGATGCCGTCGCGCATGGCTTCGACGCGCTGGTTCCAGCCGCGCCCTTTGGGGTCCGCTTCCTTGTCGCCGGCGGGCGAGACGGAGACGACGCCGTATTTGTCGCCGGAGCGGATCATGACCGGTTTGGGGACCACATGCATCCAGCGGATGAAGTTGGCGCCGGATTCGCGGATCAGCGCGGCGTCGAAATCGCTCAGCCAGTCATTGGCCACGCCGATTACCGCCCATTCGTTGGTGGAACGCTGCGCATAGCCCTTGAGATAGAAGGATTTGCCGTTGATGAGAAGCCCCCGGACTGCGTCGAACCGGACTTCGCGGAAGCCGGTGACGACGGTTTCCGAGTCGATCACCTTGCCGTTGGAGTCGACGAGGCTGATTTCCACGTTGTAGAGGGCAGGGGTGTCCGGCGACCAGAAGACGAGCCCCCGGACTGTGTGTGCGGCGGTGATATACCGGACATCGGGAGTGTTGACGGCGGTTTTGGCCGGGTTTTCGGCGTACGCGTCATTTTCCACGGCGGTGGCGAACACTTTGCCCGCGTCTTGGGCCGGGGCAACCGTTGCGGCGATCGAACGGAAGGAGGCGACTTCTTTTCCGGTCGCGGCGTCGCTCACCTTGACGGCGACCGTCAATTCGGCGGCCTGTTTCGATTCGTTGCGGATTTCGGCTTTGACGTTGACGGTTGCGGAGCCTTTGGAGAAATCGAAGTCGGAAGCTGTGATATAGGAGCCCGTGGTCTTCAGGTTGTTGTACAGTGGCAGCGTCAGGTAGACCGGGCTTTTGAGATAGAGGTTGACATTGCCGGTCAGGCCGCCCTGGACCGGGTTGAAATCCTTCTGGTTCCACTGGTGCGTGTTGCCGGACTGATCCCCGGGGGGATTGCCCGGCACGGTCTCTTTGGTGTAGAGTTTGATTCCGCGCGAGGCGGTGTTTTCGGTGGCGACCGCGACCAGGTTGTCGCCGGATTTGACATAGTTGCCGATATCGAAACCGGCCGGAGCGACGCCCGCTTCATAGTAACCGGCGAATTGGCCGTTCACATAGAGATAAATGGTCTGGCGGACGCTTTCGAATTCAATGAAAATCTTGCCTCGCGCCGCTTCGGGTGAAAGCGTGAAGTGCTTGCGGTAGAAGATGAAACCGCGATAGAGGTTCGCTTCGCCCGCGTCGACGATCCGGTCGTCGAAGGAGTCTTCGGCGTTGATCGGGTGCGGCACGCTGACGACGGTCCAGTCGGAGTCGTCGTAATCGACCGCGTAAAACGGTTTGCCGCCTTTTTCCACGCTCTTCGCCGCGTTTTCCAGCGGGAAGGTCTCTTTTTTCGCCTTGGTGAACTTCCAGTCGACATTCAGGTTGTTGGTCTGCGCGCAGAGGCAGAGCGTCGTCAGGAGGAAGCCGAGGACTGCTGCGATCCAGTATTTCATCGGGTATTCTCCTTCTTCATGGTTTCCCGGAACAGTTCGCCCGCGAACTCGCTGAACGGAACATTCTTTTCGTTCGCTTTGCCGGACAGGATTTCATAATCGTTTACGCTCATCGTGACCGCCTGGGCGGTCGCGAGTTCCGCAATCGCCTGTTCGGCCTTCGCCAGCTGGCCCGCGTCGAGGCCGAGCCCCTTCAGCAGCGTGACGGCCATCATTTTGTTGCCCCGCGGATTCATGTGGACGCCGTCGGTGGTGACGAAATTCGTTTTCCGGTCGGGGAAACGCTTTTGGAAGGAAGCGACCGTATCCCGCATCGCCTGGTTCTGGTCGATGAAAATACAATTCTTCGCCGTGGCGATTTCGCGCAGGAAGGCGTTGTATTCGGCCAGCCTGGCATTGCGCCCGTCGGCGGCGTTCTCGGTCAGCATGGTGGCGGTCATGACGATCACTTTGATATCGGCCGCCTGAACCTTTTCGATGATTTCAGTGATGTTCTTTTTGTACGAATCGAGATCGATGCCGGCCGGCGGCCGTTTCGATTGGTGCCAGACGTCGTTGACGCCGCAGCTCAGGACCATCCACTGCGGTTTTTTGGCGATGACATCCTTGTCGACGCGTTTGAGCATATTGTCGGACTTGTTGCCGCCCACGCCGGCGCCGATCTTCTTCACGTCGACGCCGACGGCTTTCAATCCGGCCACGGTCATGGTGAGATAGCCATCCTGCTGGTCGCCGTAGCGGGTGATGGAGTCGCCGAGGAAGGCGATCGTTTCGCCGTTTTTCACCGGGATTTCCCCGGCGGCCAGCGCGGCCATGCCCAGGGCCGCGAACAGAAATGCCATATGTTTTTTCATGATGATTCCTTTATTGATTGACCGCGTCCTGCAGTGTGATATCCAGATATTTCATCTCCGCTGCCGGGCTCCAGGCGCTTCCGGTTTCCGAGGGCAGCAGATTGTTTTGAAACGCCGTTTCGAACGTGTCGCGAATTCCGTGAATGGCCCGCTGATTGTTGCGGTCGCCGAGAATGTCATACTCGGCGGGCGAAAGGGTTTTCACCGCAAAAAGCTGATGGAGCTTTTCGATGCAGAAGGTATGTTCCAGCGAATTGGCCAACGTATAAGTGAAAACACCGGGATCCGCCAGGCGTGCAACCATGTCGTCGAACATCGACTTGCGCCAATCGGGCAGCTCTTCTTCGCGGACGATCCTGCCGTCGGCGTCGGCGATGTGCCATTTGTTGGTGTTGGTGTTCCAGTGAATCCGGGCGTTTTCCAGGTCGAAACGGAGATGCGGCTCGTAATCGGCCGCACAGGCGTGGGTCATCAGGACCTGGATGGAGACATCATCGGCCGTCACGACCCTGATTCCGCAGGTGTCGAAGGTCTCGATGTCGCGGGTCCGCACCAGCTCGGCTTGCATGGCGCAGGCGTGGGCGGTCGTCTGAAAATCCGTTCCCGAACAGAACAACGCGATATTGAGATAATGCGCAAAGGCGTTGTTGACCGGGGAGTCGAAGATGGCGGTGCCGTCCGCCATGCGGCGTCTGCCGACCCAGGAGTTCCTGCTGTAATACCGGTCGTTGCGGGCCCAGGCTCCCTGGAAAGAAATGTTTTTGAGCGCTCCGTAACGCCCCGACAGAATCGTTTGTTTGATCGCGTGGATATCGCGGCCGTACATATTGTGGAAGCCGACGGCGACGAATCGACCGGCGGATTGTTTCTCCGCTTCGATCATGGCCAGCACGTCGTCGATGCTGCCCGCGGCCGGTTTTTCGAGCAGCACGTTGATTCCGGCAGCGAGAAATTTGCAGGTCATCGGCCGGTGGGCTTCGATTCCGACCGGCAGGCAGATGAGGTCGAGCGTACCGCCCTGCGCCGTCAGCAAGGCGTCGTCGGAAGCGTAAATTTCGGCCCCCATCGCACGCAGTTCCTGTACGATGGCGGCGTTCTTCTCCATGCTCGCCGGGCGGATCACCGCGCCGGAGAAGCGGATTTTACCCGCGGCGGCGAGTGCTTTCAGGTAGTCGTAATGGACTTTGCCGTATCCGCTGACGCCGACGAGGGCAATATCGGGAATCTGGTTCCGCATATTCCGGGTATCCTTCCGTTTTAGATTTTATGGAACGGATTGTTGACGGTGTCGTCCATCGCCGCCAGGATCCATTCGCGCGTCTGCCGGCCGATGTGCCCGTCGAAGTAAAGAATATTCGCGCCGTTGCCATGCCGGAGCCCCACCCGCTCCCCTTTTTTGGAGGCCTGCCAGGTGTAGCAGTAATCGACATCGCTGTTGTTGTCGAGCATCAGCCATTTGGCGGAAGCGTTCTTGATCTTTCCCTGTTTGGGGATGCCGTACGAATCGTATGCCAGATACCCCCTGTTCCGGGAGGATACGTCGGTGTCTTTGGCGGCCATCGGCTGGGCGGGGCAGCCGTACCATGTGCCTTGCGTCTGCATGTAGAGCGGGATGGGGCTTTTGCGGCCTGCGTCCGTATAATTCGCGTACCAGGTGACGGTTTTGGAATCGCCGTAGTCTTTGTATATGAGCAGGAAATCGTCCGCGTCGCCGGCGTAGGCGATGTAGCACAGCCCGAATTGCTTCATTTTATTGACGCATTGCGCCGCTTTGCCTTTTTCGCGGGCTTTGTTCAGCGCCGGCAGCAGCATTGCGGCCAGGATGGCGATGATCGCGATGACCACCAGGAGCTCGATCAGTGTAAAAATGCGCTTTCCGGGATTGCTTCGTTTCATTTTTATTCCTCTCTGTTTCATGTTGTTGTACCGCGCAGTAGCCGATTGAGATGGATGCTTTGTTGATTCTACATATAATTATACATAATAATTTACATTTTGTCAATACCGATACGACAAAAAAGCGAAAATTTCTGCTATTTTTTCCAATTCCCGCAGAAGGAATTGTTTTGAGCAACAATAATTCCTCATTGTCAGCTTGTTCCGGCTGAAATCAACGTTGTGGAAATTTGAGCTTGTTCGCCTCGTGTTGAATTCAATAATGACGCTTTTAATGTACATTCATCAGATGTGATATAAATAGTTTAAGTGTAATTATATATGGATATTATATCAAGGTGTTTTTGTGATGATTTTGAGCGGAGTATAATTGTCCTGTTGTTGAACGTACAAAAGTAATAAAGATTGTTTTTTTCTGAAAATGCTCTTGACAATCGC
>JAVBSA010000265.1:0-5662 GCA_031556915.1 Victivallis sp. | reverse complement strand
CATAACATTTTTTCTTTCAAGTGGGGCCGCAAAGCGGCCCGGGTTCAGGGCCACCCGGCCCTGGCGAGGTTCCAAGGGGCGCGGAGCCCCTTGGCGGAGTTTGAGGCGGAGCCTCAAGTTTTCTCGCGCGCCGGTGACGCTATACAAGGAAAATTTTCGCTAGAAAATTTTCCGCCACCAGGCGGGCGACGGTCTTTTCGACCGATCAGGTCGAAAAGACCCTGACCCCTGTCAGGCTCCCACGACTCTTAAGTTAAAAATATTTCCGGATCATCTCCAAAACACTTCCGGGCGCTTTCTCTTCTTCCGTCTCCGCCTCTGTTTCCGGCACATATTTCTCCAACAGCTTATAATAAGCCTCGCCGGGCTTCACGGCTTCGCCGGGAGTCCATATTTTCTCCTCAATCCCCTGTGCCATCAGGTTGACGAATTCAGTCAGCGAAAGATATCCGACGACCGATTCCACCTCCTCATCCTGAACCATCCAGCGTTCAAAGCGAACCAGGGGTTCCGGGGTCAGCATCAGCATGAAGCGGCCGCCTTCGCCCCCGCCGGCGAGGGTGACCGACCTTTTCATGGCGTCGGGCAGCCAGGGGTGAAGGGGAAAGGCGCAAGATTGCATCGCCGCCATCTCGTCGCAGGTGAAAAGCCGCCCCGCGGGCATGATGTTGTAGCGGGTGCCGTTGAACCGGCGCAGGTAAAACTCCAACGCCTCCACCCGGAGGTTGCCGAAACTTTTCCGCAATCCATCGATCTGGGCGTCGGTGGCGTCCGGGGTGAGCACGATCCGGTTTTCGGGGTCGGCTGCCTTCAAAGCCGCTTCGAGGCGATCGCAGGCGGCGCCGAGCCGGACGCGTTCTTCTTCCGATAGGGTGCTGGCGAAAATTTCCGCTTTTTTCGTCGTCTGCCGGGCGATCATGTGGTAGAGTCCCAGGCCGGCCAGGGCGGGAAGGCTCCAGGTGCAGAGCACGGCGATCAGGATGATCCAGATCCAGTGACTCCGGTAGGGTCTTACGAACTTGCGCAATCCGGGCGCGATCGGCGTCGACGCGGTGACGATTCCCGTGTCGAAGTTGATGCGGAGACGTTTGTTGAGGATGTCGAGCGCCTGGTCCTGCATACAGTTGATGGAGAGGTAGGCGCAGATCCCGACTCCCAGCGGCAGGAGGAAAATTCCTGTGAAGCTGAGGCAATAGCAGATGCACCCGACCATGGCATAGCCGACGCAATCTTTCTCGCGGCGGAGGCCGCTGTGCAGATGTACTTCTTTGAGTTTCACCGCGAGCGCGTAGAATCCCCAGAAACTCCAGATTGCTCCCAGGAACGGCGCCAGGAGCGGGATGACCCGGACGGCCGGGGGCAGTTTGTTCAATTGGCGCGGAATGAGCTGCCAGTAATGGTAAAGAAGCGAGAGGAGACAGAAGACGTTGAAGGCGCCTGCGACGCCGGCGAGGATCATGGGGTAAAAATAGTAGCTCAGAAATTCTTCATCCATCTCCGCGACTTCGATCAAATGGCTCCATCCGTAGCTCAGGAGGGAGAGTGCGACGAATGCCATGAGGGTGTGGAAATACCATGGGTATCGGCGTTTGATGATCGCTTCTTCCAGTGCCCAGCGTGCGTTGACCTGCGGCAGCATGGTGCCGAATTCGGTATCGCGCAGTGTCTGCCAGTCGGTTGCGCCTTCGGGGCGGATGCGGTTTACTGCGCCGATGATGCAGTCGGCGACCATTTCGGCGACTTCCCGGTGGGTGTACGGCTTATCGCCGAGCCCCATGACTTCGTATTTCATGCTTGCCTCCGTAATTGTTTAGTGGGGCCGCGGAGCGGCCGGTCCAGCCCATCGGCTGGTCGTGGTCCAGCGGCGAAACCGCTGGCGGAGTTTGAGGCTCCGCCTCAAACTCCGGCAAAGGGCTCCGCGCCCTTTGCAATCCGCGCCAGGGCCGAAAGGCCCTGGACCCGGTCGGCTTCGCCTCCACTACTTATCCCCCCGTTACTTCTGCGGAAACACCGCCTCCTCCAACCGCTTCCGATCAATCACCTTGCCGACCAGGAAATGTTTCCGGTCGGGAAAAAACAAAACCGGCTTGCCGCCGACGTACTCGAAACTGGAATAAAGCGCCAGGTCGCAACGGTGATTGAGCTCCACGTTGTCACTGTCGATCCAACTGACCGGCGCCGAAAAACGGACCGGCTGCTTCCCCTCGGGATCGAACTTGCCGTAAGACATATAAATCGGACGGCGCGTCCGGGTCGCATGATTGGTCCACGGCCCGAAATTACCGTCGTGGTTGTGGAAGAACAACACATATTCCCCGTCGCCGACCGTGTAACAGGGGCAGGGAGAAAGCGACTGCTTGACTTCAGGCAGGTTGTCGCCGTAACGGAGGGCGACCGGCTCGCTCCAGGTTTCCCCCATGTCGGAACTCATGGCGAAAGCGGCGACGCCGGCCACTGTCCGCATGACGGCGAACAGCCTGCCGTCCGGCAGCAGATTGATGGTGGGCTCCTGAATGAGCGGTTTCGACGGATCCTGAGGCATCGGGAAACGGAGCGGATTGCCCTTGGTGAGGAGCGTGATTTCAATCTCCTTCACTTCCGGGTCGGCATCGATGTTTTCAAAACGGATGAAATCCACCACGGCCGGGTAGTCGATCCAGTTGTCGCCCGCCCGGGAGATCCTGGCGGGACTCACCCAGCGGGTGATTCCGGCCAGGTAGCGGCCGTCGCCGAAGCGGAGCGGCTTCTGCCAGGTGATGCAGTTCTGGGGAATGGCCGGATCGGGGTTGTCATACGCTTCGTTCCCGGGCAGGTGGATCGTCTCCTCCGCCGACCAGGTTTTGCCGTTGTCGTCGCTGTAAATTCCGGTGAGAATCCCGGTGGTGTGGGTGAAAATGTCGTTCACCCCGATGTGCTTGCTGTAAAGCACGTAAATCCGGCCGGAGCTGCTGACCAGGGGATAGCCCCAGCTACACATGTCTTTGCCGGTTTTCGGGTCGAAATGTTCACCGGCGATGATGCGGGGGGCGCTCCATTGTGTGCCCGACGCGTCCGAGTCGGCGAACACGATATGCTGATTGTACTGACCCTCGTGGCCGGATTGGGTCCAGACCGCCGCCAGCGTCCCATCCTTGCGGCGGAAGACGAGAAAATGTTCGTTGCCGGTGTCGGGAACCCGCTCGTCATCGCCGCGGGGAACATAGATCACATAATCGGGATTGGTACGGGCGAGTTCGGGGTGGGAAGAAAACAGATTCATTGGGGAGATTCCTTATTTTCTGATAAAATATACATTCCGATTGCCTCTATGCAACCGGAAGACTGGAAAAAGTCGAAGAAACATGCTATCTTTATCGTGAGAGCCAATTACAAAACTATTTTGTCCGCTTTTGCGTCTTTCCGGGCGCTTTTGCCGCCTTAAGGTGCTTTTTTGCGTAGCGCTGCTACGCCTGAAGCACCTCAAAACGACAAAATCGCCCGGTAATCCGGCAAAATCATGACAAAAAAGTATTTTTGCAATTGGCTCGTGTGAAATTTGGGTTTATCACATTATTCTTATCGGAGATTTTCATGCGACAGGCCGTTTTCCTGATTCAAACCGAGGACCGCAAGGGGTTGCTCGCTCAGATTTCAGGTTTTTTCTATTCCCGGAACTTCAATATTCTTCAGTGCCAGCAGTATTCGGACATGCGCGAGGGGCGCTATTTCATGCGGGTTTCCCTCGAGCTCGCCCCCGGGGTCACCCGGAAAAAGCTGGAACAGGAATTCGCCGATTTCGCCGCCGGTCTCGCGCTCGACTATTCGCTCCACTACGACGAACCACTGCAGAACGTGGCGGTCATGGTTTCCAAAACCTCCCACTGCCTCTACGATCTTCTGATGCATGCGGATGAGGGGGATCTCGGCTGCAATATCCCTTTGATCATCAGCAATCACCCCGATCTCGAGCATGTGGCGGACCGGTTCAATATTCCCTTTTTCTGCTGCCCGATGGAGAAGGGGAAGAAGGCGGAACAGGAGGCGCAAGTCCAGGAGCTTCTCCGCAGCCACCGCATCGACCTGGTGGTCATGGCGCGTTACATGCAGATTCTGTCGGATGACTTCATCCGCTGTTATCCGCAGCGGATCATCAATATTCACCACGCCTTCCTGCCGGCGTTCCAGGGCGGCAATCCCTATGAACGCGCCTGGGAACGCGGCGTCAAGATGATCGGGGCCACCGCCCATTACGCCACCGCCGAACTCGACGAGGGGCCGATCATCGAGCAGGATGTCGAACGGATCAGCCACATGGACCTGCCCGAAGACCTCAAGGAGATCGGGCGGGATATCGAACGGCGGGTGCTGACCCGCGCCGTCCGCGCGCATTTGGAACACCGGGTGATGGTCTCCGGGCGCAGATCCATCGTGTTCGCACGATGAAAGGCGCGGGGAAAAAGCCGAACGCCGCGGAATATTTTGTAGGCGGGTTGCTGGGGCTGCTGACGCTTTTGCTGCCGTTGAAATTCGCGGGGCTGGCGGTCATGCCGGAGGCGACCGGATTTTTTCCCGAACATCTTTTCGATTATCTCTTCATCACCTGGCCGGTCGTGGTGTTCGGGATCATGACCGGGGCGCTGCTGCTGGCGGCGATGGTTGTGTTTCCGCCGGAACGCAAGGTGTGGCGCGATCCTGCCGGAATCACGGCGCTGCTCTGGGCATTCGGTTTTCCGTTGGCGGCGCTGCCGGGGTTCATCCATTGCGACACGCTCGACTATGCGATCTGGGAGTTGTTTCACCTCTGTTCGTTCGGGGCGTATCTGTGGGCGCTTTATCTGGTGCTCGCGCGCCGGCCGGAGTGGAAGAGCATCTATTTCGGCATTCTCGCCGCCGGCGCGTGCCTGGCCGCTTTCGGGGGGCTGCGGCAATATTTCTTCGGTTTTGAGGAGATGCGCGAGTATGCCCGGCAACAGTATGAGGCCGGGATCGTACTCTCCGGCGAAATGATGTCGAAAATCAACGACGACCGGGTTTACGGCAGTTTCACCTCCTGCAACGCGTTCGGCGGGTATTTGGTTCTGCTGCTGCCCGTGGTCGGCGTTCTGTTCTGGCAAGCCGGGAAGAAGTTCGAGCCGGCCAGGGTTTCCTCGCCGCTTCTCGCCGGGATCGGGGTTCTTGTTCTTGCAATCGTGCTGCTTCTCACCCGGGGGCGCGGGGCGGTGGTGGCTGGTTTGCTTGCCGCCGGCGGCTTCGTTTTCATGCTTCCGATGAAGAAGATGTACCGTTGGGGGTTGCTGGCGCTGGCGATTGTGATGCTTGCCGGAGTCTTTGTTTTTGCTAAAACGCATGGGCGCGGGCTGGGGTCGGCGATGGAGCGTTACGGTTATTGGCACACCACCGCCGTGATGGTTGCGGAGAATCCTCTGGCCGGCCACGGCTGGGGCGGTTTCTTTTACCGGCACATGTTTTTGCGCCTTACCGGGAGTGACGAGGCGGCGCACGATCCCCACAGTGTCCTGCTTTCGTTTGCGGGCCAGGCGGGGATTCCGGCGGCGTTGCTTGTGATGGCGGCTTTTGTGTTCCCGCTTGCGGTGATGGGGCGGAGGATCTGGCGGCGTCAGGCGACGGCGCTGGAACAGGCGTTGTTCTGGGGGAGTGTCGCTTTTCTGATTCATTCCATGCT
>JAVBSA010000079.1:0-6681 GCA_031556915.1 Victivallis sp. | reverse complement strand
CATAACATTTTTTCTTTCAAGTGGGGCCGCAAAGCGGCCCGGGTTCAGGGCCACCCGGCCCTGGCGAGGTTCCAAGGGGCGCGGAGCCCCTTGGCGGAGTTTGAGGCGGAGCCTCAAGTTTTCTCGCGCGCCGGTGACGCTGAAAAAGGAAAATTTCGCAGAAATTTTCCGCCACCTGTGCGGGCGACGGTTCCTTGCACCGACAGGTGCAAGAACCAGCCCCCGGAAGGGGGCATCCCCCGACACCCACGATATTGCGGTTTTAAGAACCGTGGGCGCCTGACAGGGGTCGGGGTCTGTTTGACCTGACGGTCAAAGCAGACCGCGCACGCCTGGTGGCGGAAAATTTGTTGCGCAAGTTTCCTTTTTCAGCGTCACCGGCGCGCGAGAATACTTGAGGCTTTGCCTCAAACTCCAGCAAAGGGCTCTGCGCCCATTGGAATCCGCACCAGGGCCGAAAGGCCCTGGACCCGGTCGGCTTCGCCTCCCTACTTAAAACACCCTCTCAACAGCTCCGCCGTGTTCACCAGCGCCTCCGGCACGCAGCGGATATCCGCCAGCACCGGCATGAAATTATTGTCCCCCGCCCAGCGCGGAACCACGTGCATATGCAAATGCTCCGCCACCCCGGCCCCCGCCGCTGCGCCGAGATTGAAACCCACATTGAACGCCGCCGGATTCATCGCACGCTTCAACGCCTCCTCGGCAGCCACGCAAAGAGCCATCAACTCATAACGCTCTTCACACGTCAGCAACGGCAGATCCGCCGCATGACGGTAAGGCGCAACCAGCAAATGACCGGCATTGTAAGGATAACGGTTCAACATCACAAAAGCCGTTAGCCCGCGAAAAACAATCAACTCCTCCTCCGGCTTTTCCGAAGGCGTCTCGTTATCGCAGAGAAAGCAACCGGCCCCCTTCTCGCCGCGGATGAATTCCACCCGCCAGGGAGCCCAGAGCGGACGAGTCGGATCACTCATTTTTCACCTCCAGGACTTTTTCAAAATATTTCTTCCGGCGGAAAAACGACGCAACCCCGAATCCGGCCCAGCTTGCACAGCCCAGAAACAGCAACAGCACAAACCACTCGCCGAACCGGACGAAAAAGGTTTGTCCGGGCGCGGGATCGACATAGACCTCCATCCGCGCAATCCCCCGGCCGCGCCGGAGTTCCAATCGCTTCTCCGGCCCCGGCACCTCGAGAACCTGCGTCACTTCCCCGCGCGGAGTTACCACCAAACTGCCGCCGTTGTTGCCGCACCGCACCATCGGCAGGCCCGTCTCTACGGCGCGCATTACCGCATTGGCCAGATGCTGCTCCGGTTCGCTGCTCACGGGATACCAGGCGTCGTTGGAAATCACCAGAAGAACATTCGCCCCCCGTTGCGCAAAAGAACGGGTCAGGTAACTGAAAATCCCTTCATAGCAGATCGCCACGCCGGCACGGACATTCTCCTTCAATTCCAACGGATTGTAGTTGGTCCCCGACGCAAGGTCGCGGTTCATGTCGATCTTCTGAACCACGAAATCCGGCAGAAAACGCCGGAACGGCACATATTCCCCAAAGGGAACCCGGTGAATCTTATCGTATTTGTGAACCAACTTGCCCGCCGCGTCGAAGTGAAGCGCACTGTTGGTGATCCGCAACTGCGCCGGATCTTTCGGCAGCGGATCCGCAAAGTCGAGCGCACCCAACAGCATCGGAATATGGTAACTCATTGAAAAACTCTGCACAATGCCGCGGAATTTCGTCGAAATCGGGTGCCGCGAACGGAACGGAACCGGAATCGCCGATTCCGGCCAGACAATGAGTTCCGGAGTTGGTTTCATCTGCGCCGCTTCCCGGGTCAGCCCGGCGTAAATGTCGAGCGCTTCATCCGCCTCCTCCAACGTCGCGTCGCGCCGCTGCGAAATGTCGCCCTGCAACAAAACCGGGAAGAAGTTGGGCTCTTGTTTCACCTCCCGGTGCAGAAAGAGAAGGCTGCCGCCGATTTCCAGCAGAGCAATCAGCGCCGCCCCGGTCAACAGCAGTTTTTTCCCGCTCCACTTGAAACCGTTGAGCCGGGCCGCCGCAATCAGGGCGGAGACGAACGCCACCGTAAACATGATTCCGAAATGGCCGGTGAAGCGGACGAACTGGATCAGCGGCAGATTCCGCCACATGGTGATCGAGAGATCGTTCCACGGGAACAGCCGCGACCGCGTCCATTCGACAAGCGTGTAGAGCGCCGCCGCGCCCAATGAGAAGAAAAACAATCGCCGGAACGACGCCGGGCTCTCTAGAAACAACTTGCGTTCCTCATAGCCGCCCAGCTCCGTTTTCAGCGGAAACACCGTGTTGCGGAAGAGAAACGGCAGCAACGCGCCGAACAACGCCGGCCACAGCGAAATGACCCACGGCATCAGATACGGCACCGCCGGATCGATCTCACGGAGAAACTGGAAAGCGAAGACCGACCACCCGATTCCCCATACATACCCTGCGAGTGCGCCGAACAGCCAGCGCGACCGGGCCGCCACAACGATCAGCGGCGCGAGCGCAAAAAACGCGAGCGGCCATAGATTGAACGGCGGCAGCGCGGCGGCAAAGCATCCGCCGCCCGCGAAAACCAGGGCGAGATCGAGAAAACGATAGCGCAACGCGCTCATTTTTGTGTCACTATTCTTGAGTAAAAACGACATGTTCCATTGACAGAAAGGTTGTTCTGGTGTAATTTACACTGCAAACAGAAAGAATCAAAGAATTCCGAATGAAAATCGACGAAATCCTGCAATTTGATCACATTGTCATCGGCAGCGGGCTGGCCGGGCTTTCCAGCGCGTTGAATCTCGCGAAAAAAGGCCGCCGCGTGGCGGTGATCACCAAACGTGAAATCGACGAGTGCAACAGCCGCCTGGCGCAAGGCGGCGTCGCATGCGTGATGGACAATCTCGACTCCTTCGAAGAGCACGTCAAAGACACGATCGAAGCGGGGGCGGGGCTCTGCAATTATGAAGCCGTCCGCACCATCGTCGAAGCGGGGCCGGAGGCGATCAGGGAATTGATCGCGCTCGGCGCGCGTTTCACCACCCGGGGCGACCTCGGCTACACCGAGGACTCCGACGAATACGATCTCGGCCGCGAGGGCGGGCACCACAAGCGGAGAATTCTCCACGCCGGCGACATCACCGGGGCGGAATTGGAACGCGTCATGGTCGAAGCGGTTCGCGCATGTCCCGATATCACGGTTTACGAATATCACGTGGCGATCGACCTCGTGCTGAGTTCCCGGCTGGATATGCCGGGGCCGGAACATTGCTTCGGCGTCTATGTGCTCGACGCGAAATCGGGGAATATCCTCACGTTTCTCGCGAGTACCACCACCATCGCCTGCGGCGGGGCCGGCAAGGTCTATCTTTACACCAGCAACCCCGATGTGGCCTGCGGTTCCGGGGTGTCGATGGCCTACCGGGCGGGGGCGGAGATCGCCAATATGGAGTTCATCCAGTTCCACCCGACCATCCTTTATCACCCGACCATCCGCTCCTTCCTGATTTCGGAGGCCCTGCGGGGCGAGGGGGCGGTGCTGAAGTGCCGCGAAATGCGCGACGCCGAACCGGTTCCCTTCATGCAGAAATACCACCCGATGAAGAGCCTCGCGCCCCGTGACGTGGTGGCGCGCGCCATCGACTCGGAGATGAAGCGCACCGGCGAAGAGTGCGTTTACCTGGATATCCGCCATCACAGCGAAGAGGCGCTTCGCCGCCGTTTCCCCAATATTTTCGAAAAGTGCCTGGAGGCCGGCGTCAATATGGCGACCGACCTGATTCCGGTGGTTCCGGCCGCGCATTTTGTCTGCGGCGGCATCAGGACGAGTGTGAAGGGCGAGTCGAGCATTCGCGGCCTCTACGCCGTCGGCGAATCGGGGTGCACCGGCCTCCATGGCGCCAACCGCCTGGCCAGCAACAGCTTGCTTGAAGCTCTCGTGGTTCCGCGCCTGGCGGCAAAGGCGATCGAGGAGGAATTGGAGGAGCTGCGTTCGCACCGCCCCGGTTCCGCCGCCGCGCTCAACTGGACGACAGGCAACGCGACCGACTCCGACGAACAGGTGGTCATCAGCCACAACTGGGATGAAATCCGCCGTTTCATGTGGGACTATGTGGGAATCTACCGCACCACCAAGCGCCTCGAGCGCGCCAAGAACCGGATCAAGCTCATCCGCAAAGAGATCGAAAAATATTACTGGGACTTCCTGGTCACCGCCGAGTTGGTGGAGTTGCGCAATATCGCAACCATCGCGGAGCTGATCATCGATTGTTCGCTCCTGCGGCACGAGAGCCGCGGATTACATTACAATGCCGACTATCCGTGCAAAGACCCCGAACTCGAGTGCGTGGATACGGTGATCAAAAGAAAATTCTAGCATATGAAACACGAACTGCCGGTTCCGCGCCATGTGACCCGCCTGATCGGCGAACTACAGCAGGCGGGGTTTGAAAGTTACATTGTAGGCGGCGCGATCCGCGACCTCCTGCTGGGGCGCGCGCCGAAGGATTTCGACATTTCCACCTCGGCCACGCCGGAGGAAGTCCGCGGTGTGTTCGGCCGCCGTACCGCCCGGATCATCGGGAAGCGGTTCCGGTTGGTTCACGTTCTGTTCGAGGGCGAGCTTTTTGAGGTGAGCACCTTCCGCCAGGCGCCGAAACCGGCCCGGAGCGGGGGCAAAGAGCGGCCGGAAAATATGATCCTCTCCGACAACGACTTCGGCACGGCCGAGGAGGATGCGTGGCGGCGCGACTTCACGGTGAACGCGCTCTTTTTCGACCCGGTCCGTTCGGAGCTGATCGACTTCACGGGGCAGGGAATCGGCGACATCCGCGACCGGGTGATCCGGGCGATCGGGGAGCCGGTGCTGCGTTTCGAGGAGGATCCGGTGCGGATGCTCCGGGCGCTGAAGCTGGTCGGGCAATATGATTTCACCATGGATTCGGCTACCGAGAACGCGTTGTTTTCGCGTCTCGGGCTGTTGCGGCACGCTTCCGGCTCGCGTCTTTCGCTGGAGTTGGAGAAGATTCTGGCGAGCAGTTACGGCGACAAGCATTTTCAGGCGTTTCACGACTACGGGCTGCTGCCCTATTTCCTGCCGGAAATCTCCGCCGCGTGGGATACGCCGCCCTGTGATTACGCGATGGAGCTTCTGACGGAGCGCAACTGCCGGGTGAGCGAGGGGATTTACCGCAACAGTATTTCGCTGGCGATGGCGGTGTTGGCGCTGCCTTTTGTGGAGGCGTCGCTCGGAATTGCTCCTGGCGGGGTTTGGGAGGCGGGTGCGGACTCCGGTGCGGCGATCCGCGATGTGCTGGAGCGTTTGTTCAAGCCGTTGACGATGATGAACCGGATGACGCTTTCGGCGGAACGGGTGTTATTTCTGCAATCGTTGTTTACCGACAAGGCGGCGCGCGAGAAGCTGGTCGAGTCGAAATCCTATCCGCACAGCCGTGAGCTGCTGTTGATCCGCACTGCTGTGGCGGAGGGGGATGTGGCGGCGTTGGAGCGGGCCTGGCCGGCGCACGGGAGCAAGAGAAGGAAGATCCATGCGGAAGAGGTGGATGGCGTGGATGAGAAGCCGAAGAAGCGGCGCAGGAATCGGAGGCGCAAAGAAAAAGCGCCGGTAACAGAGTAAAAAGTAAAAACCGCGAAGCGGCAAAAAAATAGTAAGGCCGCAAAGCGGCCCGTCCAGCCCATCGGCTGGTCGCAGTCCAGCGGCGAAACCGCTGGTCGCTCCCCCGGGGAGCGAAATGGTAGCCGCGTGAGCGGCGTATTCGATCATCCGATCAGCAAAAGCGCCGGCGCTTTTTTGGCGCGAAGCAACAAAAAAGTGACAGTGGCGCGTTGCTGCGGCCCACGACGTTTCAGTAGAAAGAACCGACATGAAATATCTCTGGCTCTTCCTGTTTTCCTTCTCCTTCATCGTGCTTTCCGCCGCCCCGGCCGGCATCCCCCGGTACTATTCCGTCAAACCCGGCGAAATGCGCGGCGTCTGGGTGGCGACCGTCGAACAGATCGATTTCCCCGTGCACGACCACAGCAGTGCCTTCAAAGCCGACTACCTCAAAATCGTGGACAACCTGAAACGCAACAACTTCAACACCATCCTCTTTCAGGTGCGCCCCATGAACGACGCCTTCTATCCCTCGCAAATCAACCCGTACTCGCGATGGATGACCGGAACCGAAGGGCGCGGCTACCTCAACTTCGACCCGCTCGCCTTCATGGTTCACGAAGCACACAGACGCGGACTCGAATTCCACGCATGGCTCAACCCCTACCGCGTCTGCTCAAGCACCCCGATGCGCAAACAGGCATATCTCAATACGCTGTCCCCGAATAATTTCGCCCGCCGGAATCCCGACCTTGTCCTTGAAGTCAAGCAGAAAAACAATACCTACGCGCTGATCCTCAACCCCGCCGAGCCGCGCGTCATCCGCCACATCTGCGACACCGTGGCGGAAATCATCACCAGATATTCCGTCGACGCCATCCATTTTGACGACTATTTCGACCCCTACGGCGGCGTGGGAGACGCGGACCTGGCAAGTTTCAAGCGATTGAATCCCAGGAACCTCAGCCTGGAAGACTGGCGGCGCAACAACGTCGACAACACCATCCGCAGCGTACGCCTGATCATTACAGCATGCAAC
>JAVBSA010000068.1:0-2854 GCA_031556915.1 Victivallis sp. | reverse complement strand
ACAAATAAAGATAATCGAAACGCGCCCCGTCGAGGGAAATAGCCGCTTCCTTCAAAAAGTAGGCGCGGGCGGGGTTGGCGAAAGCGAGCGCCGATTTGCCGTTGTTCCGGGCGGGGTCGAGCACGTTGAAGCCGACGTTGCCGTAGACGGCGGGGCCGAGCGGCAGCAACCGCATGTCGTTCTCCGGTCCCTGATCGGTCCAGCCGCCTTTGCCGTCGTCGGCGGCTTCGTCGGCGAAAGCGACGTTCGCCGCCTTTGAAAGGTCGAGCCGTGTTTCGGACCAGGGGCGGAAGGCGACGGTGAGTTCCCCGGCGATTTTGTCGGTCTTGCCTTTGTCGAGATAGATGCGGATATTGCCGACGTTCGGGCTGTATTTGCAGACCATGACGGGGGCGGAGAATCCGGAGAGCTCCAAGGTGCCGTGCATCAGCGGGATGAAGATCTTATCCGCCACCTGCCCGGCGGGCGAGCTCCAGACCCAGCCGTTCGCCTGGGCCTGGGCGCTTGGAACTGTCACATTGTGCCGGTAGCCGGGGAGGGAGAAACCGATTTCGCGCCCGACGATGGCGCGGTTGAGGCGGATGGAGAAGAAGGACTCCTTCACCTCCTGCGGCGTATCGGCGGTAAGTTGCACCGAATAAGAGAGTTCCGACGCGCTTTTCTTCGTCACCGCGCCCTTGAGGTAAAAGGGGGCTTTTTCTTTGCCGAGGGCGAAAGCGCCTTCGAATGAGGTTCCGGCGGCTTTTTCCACGCCGGCGTCCATGAAATCGATCAGGACTTCGTCGTCGGTTGCGGAGATCTTGCCGCCGGTGATATGATTTTCAACCGGATCGAGCCGGTTGACCACCCGGAGCGTGCCGCGGGGAGCAAGTTCGGCCCAGTTGGCCGGTTCGGAAGCATGGAGCGCCATTGCCGCCGCGAGGCAGCCGAACAGAAGCGATACTTTTTTCATTTGGTTTCCCGGAATCAGAAGTCGACTTTGAAGAAGGCGGAGTTGGCGTAGGATTTGGCGTTATGATCCGTCCTGAGCTCATTTGCTCCGGAGGATTTGACGCTGAGGTCGAGCATCAGCAAATTGGCGCGATCGCTGTGACGCGTATGCGGCTGCCCGTTGTTCCAGTGGTTGAGGTAGCCGCTCTGTTTCTGGACGTCGACCTTGACGCTGTCGCCGATCAACATGGTGGAGCTCGGGCGGTTCAACACAACCCAGTCGCGTTTTTTGGCGCAGGCCTGGCTCCGTTTGACGGAGGGCCACACGGTCGAAATTTCGCCGGCGAGGTTGTAGTTCAAGCCATACCCTTCCCACATGAACAAATCCTTCTGGCCGGAAGTGGTGTTATCTTCCGTATAGACCCGCACCAGGGAGGGGCAGACGAAATTATCGTAGGCGGCGCATTGATAAAGGTTGTTTCCCTTGCCCGCGTAACCGGCGCAGACCAGCGCGGCGGTCCAGTTGCCGGATTTGACGGCTCCGGTGTAGATGATTACGTCGCCGTTCATCTTGGGAATCCAATCGTCATAATCGTCACAAT
The DNA here is from genome assembly GCA_031556915.1 of Victivallis sp. GTDB lineage: Bacteria > Verrucomicrobiota > Lentisphaeria > Victivallales > Victivallaceae > Victivallis. Next base: position 1,322 of record JAVBSA010000068.1, on the reverse strand, counting down.
AGAAGTTCATCATCACGCCGACTTGCTTGAGTTTATTGACGCAGGTGCTCGCCCGCGCCTTTTCCCGCGCCTGGTTCAAGGCGGGCAGCAGCATGGAAGCCAGAATGGCGATGATGGCGATCACAACCAGCAATTCGATCAATGTAAATCCTGCTTTGCGTTTCATAGCGAACGATCCTCCGTGGTTATTCTACTCTAAAGTATAGCAAAGAAATCTGCACCTTGCAATCGTTTTGGAGTTAAAGAGAATGAAAATAATTGAAAAAGTGGAAAAGAAGTGTAAATTTATGGAAAGAGGAACATCATTTCATGAGTAAAACAACATTGCAGGAGGTCGCCGAGGCGGCCGGGGTTTCGCTTGGAACCGCTTCGCGCGCGATCAACGAACAGGGCAAGGTTTCGACGGACGCATACCGCCGGGTCTGGGATGCCGCCCGCAAACTGGGCTATGTTTCGCCGGGCCGGAAGGATATTGTGATCGGCATTCTGATTCCGACATTGGAGATTCCGGAGCTGGAGCATTATTTCCTGCGGGTGTTCAACCAGCTTCGCAATGAAATTCACCGCCGGGGGTACCGGGCGCTGATTGTTTCGCGGGAGGATTTCGGGCTGTTTTCGGAGCGGCAGATTTCCGGTGTGATTTCGATGGACTATCTTCAGCGGGCCAGCCTGGAGTTCCCGTTGGCCAAGAGCATTCCTCTGGTCTGTTACTGTGACAAGCCGAATCATTGGGAGAATGTTTACAGTGTGCGTTCCGACCGGCGCGACATCATCCGCCGTGCGGTGGATCACCTGGTTGAGCTCGGGCACATCCGGATCGGCTTCTGCCGTTACATGGATAAAAGGATGCGCGAGGAGCTGCTGCAGCAGGAGAAGTATTTCAAGGATGCGATGAAGGCGCACGGGTTGGAGTCGAGCGCGTTTTTTCAATATCACGATCGGGCGCTGAGGTATTCCGACGCGATCGGGATGCTGCTGCAGAAGCGGATTACGGCGTTGATTGCGTTCGAGGAGGGGGTTCGCGCCCACCGGATCCTGAATATTTTCGGCAAGCGGATTCCGGAGGATATTTCGCTGGTATCGGGCGACACGATTGTGTCCAACGACCTTTACCCGCGCCACACGACGATCGGGCAGGATTATCCGGCCATGGTGAAGGCGGCGCTGGATATTCTGGAGGCGTTCTGGCGCGGGGAGGAGATCCGCGAGGATGTGGTGGTCAAGTCGCTGCTGACGATCCGGGAGAGCTCGGGCCCGGCGCCGGGCGCGGCGGCAAGGACGTCGATACCGGAGTAGTGGGGAGGCGAAGCCGACCGGGTCCA
>JAVBSA010000113.1:0-4868 GCA_031556915.1 Victivallis sp. | reverse complement strand
CCTCCGCCGCGGCGACATTGTCCAGGTGGCCGTGGCGGCCGAAAATGCGCCGCTTGAGATAAAGCTTGCGGTCGGAGTCGCGCAGCATTTTCGCATCGTACTTGCTCTCCAGGATCAGCGCGGTGCAATCCATCAGCCGGGAACGGGTCAGCGCGTTGACGTCGCCAAGGTCGGTTGCGATCCCGATTTTGCATTCGCCGCGGCTGATGACAAAACCGACCGGTGCGACCGCGTCGTGCTGTACCGCGAACGAAGCGACCGAAAACCCGGCGATATGAAACTCGCACCCGGGTTCGAATTCCAGCACCCGTTCGGGCAGCTTCCCCTTCCGCCGCAAAAAGTCGGCCGTGGCTCCTGCCGTGCATGCCGGAATATCCAGCTCATTGCAGAAAACCCGGCAGCCTTTGACGTGGTCGTCGTGTTCATGCGTAATCAAAACCGCGCGCAACAGGTCCGGCGCCAGGCCGACCTTCTCCAACCGGGCGAAGATCTCGCGCCGCGAGAATCCCGCATCCACCAGGATCGCCCCTTCGTCGCAAGCCAGGACCAGCGCGTTGCCCCGACTGCCGCTGCCGAGTGAAGTGATTTTCACCATAAAATTAGATAGCCTCATAAAACCGGCTGAAAAAACAAAGTTTTTTGCCGAAAACTAACGGAATGCACTGGAAAAATACCGTTTTGAAATTTAAATTCTATTGAGGCAAAAAGCAACCCCATTTCATCCCTCGATGCACATTTTTTTGAGATTTTATTTTTATGGCGGAACATCAGCAGACATTATCGACCACTTTACGGCAGGAACAGCAACTTTCCGCCCGGCAGCTTCAGAGCCTTGAATTATTGAACCTGCCGCTCCTGGAGCTCGAAGAAAAGCTGCTTCAAGCCATAGAACACAACCCCCTGCTGGAAGCGGAGGCCGACGATGAACCGCTTCTCCCGGAATCCGAATCCCCCCGGGAAACCGAAGACGAATCCGCCTACGAAGCGGAAGCAGCCGAGGCCGAAGAGTGGAACGACGAACTGCCCCTCCCCCCGGGAACCGGCGACTCCGCCGGCGGCGACGCCGAAGAGCGTCGCGATTTCCTGCTCAATTCCCTCACCGAAACTCCCGGGCTGCAGGAACAATTGTTGAGCGAATTGGCGCTTTGCGACCTCGCTCCCGACGAGCGGCGGGCCGCCGAAGAACTGATCTGGAGCATCGACGACAGCGGTTATCTCCGCAGCACCGCCCCCGATGTGGCGATGTCCGCCGATTTGCCGGTCGAAACGGTGGAACGGATGCTGAAGCTGATCCAGAGCTTCGACCCGGCCGGAGTCGGCTGCCGCGACCTGGCGGAATGCCTGAAGCTGCAATTGGAACGCAAAGGGAAACTCACAGCGCTCCTGGAAGAGATTCTCGACCGGCACCTGGAAGAAATCGCCCGGAACCACCTGCCCCAGCTGGCAAGGTCGTTGCGCATTTCCATGGAGGAACTGAACGCCAACCTGGCGGAACTGCGCAAGCTCTCCCCGTTTCCCGGCTCGGCCCTTGCGCCGGAGCATTCGGAATTTGTCGTTGCCGAAGCGGAAATCGTCCGCTCGGGCGACCGGTACGAAGTGCATTCCCTGAAAGGCGGAATGCCTCGCATCTTCCTCGCGGAACGCTACATGAAACTCCTTGAAACCCCCGATCTTTCCCACGAGGACCGCGCCTATCTGCGCGAAAAACTCCAGCAGGCGCGGGACCTCCTGAAGGCGCTCGACCTGCGGCAAAGCACCATATTGCGCATCGCCAAAGTCATCGCCGAGACTCAGCGCGATTTTCTGGAATGCGGCGTGGAAGCACTCCGCCCCCTCACCATGCGGCAGGTCGGCGAAGAACTGGAACTTCATGAAACCACCATCAGCCGGGCCGTCGCCAACAAGCACGTCAGGACCCCGCAGGGGACATTCCCCTTCAAGTTCTTCTTCAGCGCCGGATTCACCTCCGAAGACGGCGAAGAGCTCTCCAACCGCGCCGTCATGGAAAAATTGCGGGAACTGATCCAGAAAGAAAACCCCGCCAAACCCCTCTCCGACGACCAGCTGGCGAAGCAGCTCAAAGACGACGGCGTCGCCATCGCGCGCCGCACCGTCGCCAAATATCGCGAATCGCTGGGAATCCCATCCTCAAACCTGCGCAAACGCCACTGTTGAGGTCTATTCCTTTTCGAGCAGAAAGACGCAGCCTACGGCGAACCAGTTGGGGAACCAGCGGGTCAGGAGCGGAAAGCGCCGCCCGATCGGAATCTCACGCACCACCCGGATTCCCAAGTGCTTGCAGAGCCGCCGGAAGTCCCGGAGCGTCGCGTGGTGGATGTTGGGGGTGTTGTACCACTGATAGGGGATATCCCTCGTCCGCGGCATGGTTCCGTTGTAGAACAGCTGGAGGCGGCACGAGAAATAACCGAAGTTGATCACACTGACCGCCGCCATTTTGCCGACCCGGACGATTTTCCGCAGAATCTGGTCCGGGCGGCGCATCTGCTGGAGCGTCTGGCTCAGGATCACCAGGTCGAAAGAGCCGTCGTCGGCAAAGCCGAATTCGGCGTCGAGGTCGCTCTGGACGACGGGAACGCCGTTCGAGATGCACTCGGCGATGAGTTCCGGGTCGATTTCGAGCCCGAGCACTTCCGCGCCGTGTTCTTTCAGCATTCTCAGGAAGCAGCCGTCGCCGCAGCCGAGATCGAGCACCCGGTGACCGGGTTCGACCTGGGCTGCGATGATGCCGAGGTCGGGGCGGGATCTGAGATCGATCGAGTGTTTAGCCACGGCGTGCCTCCTGACAGTTGCGCAGAAAATCGCGGATCATGCGACCCAGGGCTTCGACTTCGAGAAGGAAGGCGTCGTGCCCGTAGTCCGACTTGATTTCGCAGAAAGAGACGTTCAAACGGTTCCGCAGCAAGGCGTGCACGATCCGTTGCGATTCGCGGGTGGTGAAGAGCCAGTCGCTCGAAAAGGAAACAACCAGGAAGGCCGCCTTCGCCTTGGCGAGCGCCCGGGACAAATCGCCCCCCGCGCGGCGGGCGAGATCGAAATAATCCATGGCCCGCGTAATGTAAAAATAACTGTTGGCGTCGAAACGTTCCACAAAACGCCGCCCCTGATGCTCCAGGTAACTCTCCACCGCGAAGTCGCGCCGGAAATCGAAACTGTACTGCGCCGCGTCCTGAAGCTCGCGCCCGAACTTGCGGCTCATCGATTCATCCGAGAGATAGGTGATATGCGCCAGCATCCGGGCGGTTGAAAGGCCGCCTTCGGGAACGTGGTCGATTTCATAGTTGCCGTTGTCCCAGCGCGGGTCGTTGCGGATCGCCTCGCGGCCGACCCAGTCGAACGCGATGCTCTGCGGGGAAAGCTGCGAAGTGGTGGCGATGGGGATGACGCCGTCGGCCATTTCCGGGAATTCGATCGCCCATTCCAGCGCCTGCATCCCGCCCATGGAGCCGCCGACGACGGCGAGAAGACGTTTGACGCCGAGGTGTTCGACCAGATACTTCTGGGCGCGCACCATGTCGCGGATGGTGATGACGGGGAACGATAGGTTGTAAGGCTTGCCGGTGGCCGGATCGTTGGAACGCGGCCCGGTGGAGCCGGCGCAGCCGCCGACCACGTTGCTGCAGATGACGAAATAGCGGTCGGTGTCGATCGCTTTGCCGGGGCCGATCATCTCATCCCACCAGCCCGGTTTGCGGTCTTCGGGGGAATAGACGCCGCAGACGTGCGCATCGCCGGAGAGCGCGTGCGTGATCAATATCGCGTTGTCCGCCTCGGGCGTAAGCGTTCCTGCGGTTTCGTAGCGGATATTGACTTCGTGGAGCACTTTGCCGCAATCGAGGGCAAGCGGTTCCGGGAGCTGGTAGTTCCGGGGTTCGACGATGAGCAACTTAATAACACCTCCATGATGCTGTGTGTGCATCCTGATAATATACAGCATCGCCCCATTTTTTCAAGTCAGCGGGAAGCGATAATCTCTTTCAACGCGGTGGCCAGTTGATCCGGGCATGAGGTTGCTTTGCCGCCGCAGCGGATCCCGGCCAGCTGTTCCGCCGCCTCGGCGGGCGTCATGCCGACGACAAGCTTACCGACTCCCAGAAGGTTGCCGGGGCAGCCGCCCAGGAATTCGACCCGGGCGATTTTGCCGTCGGCGTCGTTGATTTCGATTTCGATCATCTGGCTGCAAACCAGTTCGCTGGTTTTGAAACGATATATCATGATATTCTCCCGATTTCGATTGCCAAGTGCTTAGTTTACCATGAAATCCGCATTTTTTCAAACGTTCCAATTGGAATAATTCAGAAATACGAAATATATTACAGGGTTGTCATTCTATGAAAAAGGTATCGGTAAAATGTCTAAATGCAAACGGGGGCCGCTCCGGCTCTATGCGGAATATTATTCATTCTGCGTCATATACGGAATCATTCACATCCTGCCGCTGAAGGTATGTTATTTGTTCAGCGCGGTTTTGTTCAAGCTGCTCTTCCTGGTCGACGTGCGCCATCAGCGGCGGACGGTCGAGCACATCCTCCACGCCGGGGTGGTCAAGACGCTCCCCGAGGCGAAACGAATGGCGAGCGCCTCCACGCGGGAATTCAGCAAGCTCCTGGTGGAAATCGTCAAGATGAACCAGCTTTATTCCAAGGATAAAATCACCGTGACCGGTTCGCCGGAGAGCATTGCTTATACAATGCCCCCCGCCGGCGACCCGGGCCGTCAGGTGATCATCATCACCGCCCACTACGGCAACTGGGAGGTGGCGGGAACCGCGTTCTCGGAACAGGCGCGCCGGCCGATGACCTCCCTCATGCGTTCCTTCAGCAACCCCCTGGTCGGCAAGCTGATCCTGG
>JAVBSA010000451.1:0-4380 GCA_031556915.1 Victivallis sp. | reverse complement strand
ACCAATCGAATCGCAGAACCGCCGAACATCAAATCCGGGTCGTCCGGATGTGCGCCGAAAACCAGAAACTTTTTGGGAATCATATCATTCTCCCGCCGATGGAACGATTTCGATGCCATTGGCCAGCCGGGCGGTCGGATCGATGTTCCCCGACTGAAGGAACGTCAGGATCAAATCGCCGTCCGAAGTGACCTTCACGTTCGGGATTTCCAGAACGGCATATCCCGTTTCCGGATTTTCATGCGTGAAGACATCGTAATCTTTGACTGCGGGATTGCCGTTGACATCGAGATTGAAAAGGAATTTTCCCGCCGCCCGTCCGGGCGGGTAGCCGACCCGCAGATAAAGGCGCACCGTATAATTTCCCGGTTTCACCCGGAATCGGTAGCCGTCGATGTTATACGCTTCATCGGCGAAGAGAGGGCGCAAGTCGCTCTCCGGCATATCCGCCGCATTGCGGGTTACGGTTTCATATCTGCCGGAATTCCCGTAGGAGCCGCCTTCGACAAACTTTTCATCCGGAAAAAACAGCTTGCCCGATTCGCTTTTGAAGTAACGCATCGAACCGCAATTGATCGCGATATGCGAACGCGAAAGCATCTCTTTCTGCTGCGGCAGATAGCCCAGTTTGAATGCTTCGAGCTTGAACGCGAGATCCTTGACCGGTTTGCTGTTGAGCAGACGGTGAACCTCCGCATACCGGCCTTTGGCATAGGCTTGCCGGGCGTTTTTAACAGCTGCCGTCAAGGCCGGAGAATCCATTTTCTCGCGTATCAGCATATCGAGAAGCCCTTCCAACTGGGCGATCTCCCGGTCATAGACGGAAACCGTTTCCGCGGGAACCTCCACTTTCTCCAACTCCGGAACGACATTTCCCGGAATCAGGAAAGAGCGCAGTTGGAACGGTTTCAACACAATGACGCCATCCCTGTCTATGGAGCCGCCGGAGAGGTCAATCCATTTTCCGGCATCCGCAATTTTCAGGTGAACCGTGTTGATCGAATGCAGCAGGTTTACCGCGTACAGATAGGTTCCGTCCGGCGTCGGCAGATAGCGCACCGTCACCGGATCGACGGCTCCCGCGACATCGAGGAATGATTTCGAAGGCAAAGCCCGGAAAGCCTGAACGAACTCGCGGATTTCATCCTCCCTGCCGAGACTGAACAGCGGCTGGGCTCCGGCTGCGATTTCCTGCGCGTCGGAAGCGGCGACCATGTAGGCCGGCTCTTTCAAGGCGAAACGCCCGTGCGGTTTCATTTCCGCATTCTGAAAGTAGGAGGAGTGGGTTGCCGGATCGGGAGAATTCATGAACATTTCAAAGTAGATGCGGTAGTCGTTCACATAATTGTGATCCTTGCGGTAGAAAGGCCGCATCATGGCGAAATCATGGAGCATTTCGCTGGAATTGTTCACGCCGTCGTTCCAATGCTGCTGCCAGAGCTGCTTCAAGGAATCGCGCATGGGCACAACATAGACTCCGGCGATGCCGGACAAGGCGGGAATATCGACACCCCGTTCTTCCTTGAGCATCTGTATGGGATCGGGAACGGAAGCCGGCGTTGATTTGCCGTTGCCGAGCGGCGTTCCCGTGACCGCGATATAGAGCGGGAGATCCTGGTTATGCCGGTCCATCGCCGCGCGGATTTCGCGGACCGCGGCGGTGAATTGATCGGCGCGCCACTGTACCCAGCGGGCGCGGTTCGGCGGAGAAGTGAGAAACTCGTACCGCTTCCGGTATTTTTGCGCGGGATAGTTCGGTACGGCGACGCCGGTTTCTTTGGCGAACGCCTGAACGGTGTAATCATCGTAACCGGATTCCAGGCTGCTGAAATTGATGACTTGCCAGGAGGTCCACAGCTGAATGCCGCCAAGTCCCTTGAGCTTGCCGAAACGGATCATGAAATCCTCAAAGTTACGGACAAAAAGCGCCCGCACCATCGGATGCGCCGGATTGCAGCGGTTGTTATCCACGATGCTGCCGGCGTTGTTATAGGAGAATACGCCATTCTGCCCGAATTCGAAGTTCCGCTGAACAGCCTGTGAAATCTGCACCGGCTCGGTGACGTTCACAATAGCCCGGAAGGAGGTGTCGTCTTTGGCCAGCGTCTCAACCCAATAAGGAATCTCGCCGTTCTCAAAAGGAACCATCCCATGCCAATCCGGCGTGGAGCCGGTCTGGTAGGCTGCGTAGTTGTACCGGATCAGCGGCAATGCAAAAAGGTTCTGTCCGGTATAGGCATAATATTCGCGGAGCATCCGGAGAATTTTCGGGCCGACCTGCCAACGTTCCAAAGCGGGACGGGTGCGATCCCAGTCGAAGTTATAATCGAAACTCTGGTCTTCGTCGAGATGCCCGATCCGGCGGCCGGCAAAACCGGCCGGAGGGTTGACCGCAAGTCGCGGCAAAGGTCCTTCCACCGGATATATCCGGAGTTTGGCGGCGGCGGCGGGAACTCCGGTCGCCATTGTCCGCAACTCCAGGAGGTAGCTTGGACTGGAGGCATGGAAGAAATAACGTGCCGTTTTGAGCTCACCGGAATTCGGATACTCCCCGCCGGCGGCGATACCGCCGCCCAAGCGGTCGCGAATTTCCGATTTGCTGCCTTTTTCAGGATAAAGGAAGATGCCGAACATACGTTCCCTGTCGTCCGGCCATTGTAATTCGAGCACGAGGTTCCGGCCGTCCCGGTATTGTTCCGGAATCGGAATGACACAGCCGATGCAATCGCTCTTTTGAGAACCGGCCTCCAGATATCCCTGCCGGGGCGTCGGGGTGCCGCGGGCGATTGTCGCGGAAAGGAAGTCGAACTCGAAAAACGGTTTCCCGAGCTTCAATTCGCCGGCGGCGGCATTCTCCGGCTTCCCGGGACCTGCCGCTGTGACCCGGAACGTTCTCGTTATACTTTTGTTTGCTGTCGAAGCGACGGCTTCAAGGCGGTAAATTCCGGGCGAAAGAGCCTCAATTGGCATCGATATTTTTGTCAGGCCGGAGGTCTTCACTTCGCCGAAATCTTTTTCCTCCAACACCTTGTCATCCTGAGACAGAAGGCGCAAAAACAGCCTTCCGGCGGCTTCTCCGTCTGAAGACCGGTTGAAGTGGCCTACTGGTGCGAGCGTCAATTCCAGTTCGACGGGTTTGCCGGAATCATACAGTGCACGGTCATGATAGAAATCGAATACCGCAAAGCGGCGGTATTCTTCGGTGATTTCACGGTCCGAGAGGGCCTTCCGGTAGATCTTCAGCTCATCGACAGCGCCGTTGAAGCTGTCGGTTCCCCGGGGATTGGCCCCGAGAAACAGTTGTACGATGTCGCGGACCGCCGTTCCCGGAATCCGCTGCATCCCGTACGGCTGCCCGTTGATATAAAACGCGCACCAGTTGCGGCGGTTCCAGATGACGGCGACATGCATCCAGCCGCCCCGGACAATCGATTCGCGAACAGCGCGCGCCTCGACCGAAACCTTCTGATTGTCATCTGTCATGAGGTCAAAACGAATCCAGTTCCAGAAAAACAGGGGCAACCGCTCTTCGCCCTTGCTGTTGAGGGTGGAAAAAGCGAAATAGTTGTGAAACTCTTTCCGGTCGCCATCCCAATTCGGACACACCCAGAAGCTGATGGTCCCTGACTCCCCCAGCAGGCTATCCGGGACATCGAAGCGAAGTTGCGACCGTGCCGCCGGAGTCAGTTCCACCGCCTTGCCGGCAAGCCCCGGAACAAAACGGAGCCCGCGCGAGACAGCCGCCGGAAGCGGTTTGCCATCCAACACCGCCCCGGTATTTTCAGCCGCGTAATGAAAAGCGGGCTCAGCCGCGCCAAGGCTGAAAGCGGCCAGAAGCGCGGGAATCAGGAGATGCGTCTTTTTCATCATTGCTTACCGGTTTCTTTCAGCGTGGGAGCGGAGAATTCAAAATCGACCGCGCTGCCGTATGCCGCATAAGCGCCGCCGGGAGTCAGGTTGATTTCGGCCGTGCCGTCGCGCCGGCCGTCGATAAAGAATTCGTAAAAATTGCCGTCCGTACGGCGCAGTTTGAACTCATGCCATTCGCCGTCATCGATCGGGGGATTGAAGTTCCGGAGCCATTTGCCGTTGGTGCCGCAGATGATCTGATAACCCTTTTTCCAGATCGCCACCATCAGTTTCGGCTGGTCGGCGTCTCCGTAGAATACAAAACCGCGATGACGCTCTTCCGGAACATCCTTATCCCTGAACTTACAGGTAAATTCAAAGTCGCCCGCAGGAATTGCTCCGAGATTCTGAGTCAGGCCCATGCCGGTAGCTCCTTTTTGCGTGTTGAGGAAACCCCGGACCGGCAGATCGGCCCTTGCTTCCACCTTGATTTCCCCTTTGAATTTAGTGGAGAAAAGGCGGACGCGGAGT
>JAVBSA010000061.1:0-3238 GCA_031556915.1 Victivallis sp. | reverse complement strand
AGCGGAAACCGGGAAGTTCAGTGGATTTCCACTCCCGCACGGTGGAGGAACGCGCTGAATTCCCGGCGGAAGCGGGCCTGGGTGAAGGTTTCGGCTTGCTTTCGGCAGTGAACCGGATCCCAGGAGCGGCTTTCGAATTCTTCGAGCGCGCCGAGGAGCGATGCGGTCGAAGGCATGTCGAAAAAGAGGCCGGTTTGATCAGGGAGGATGGTTTCCAGCGCGCCGCCGGCGCCGAGGGCGATGACCGGGGCGCCGGCCGCTTGCGCCTCCAGGGGGACGATTCCGAAATCTTCCGTGCCGGGGAACAGCAGCGCCCTGGCTCCGGCGTAAAGCTGTCTCAATTCTTCCCGGGAACACTGCCCGGTGAAGCGGATGAAGGGGCTTGCCGCTGCACTTTTTTCGAGCTTTTGGCGCATGGGGCCGTCGCCGACGATCACCAGGCGCCGCCCCAGCTGCATGCAGGCCCCGAGCGCGAGGTCGGGGCGTTTGTACTCATTCAGCTGGCCGACGAAAAGATAATAATCTTCCGGCTCACGAGACAGCCCTGAGAAATAGGCGGTGTCGACCGGGGGATGGATCACTTCGGATTCCCTGCCGTAGATGCGCTTGATCCGTTCGGCCACGAAACGGCTGTTGGCGATGAAGTGATCGACGCTTTCGGCGGATTCGAGGTCGCAACGCCGGAGGTAGTTGCGGAAAAGGCGCATTCCGAGCTTGCCGGCGGGGCCGGCCCAGCGGTAATAATCGTCGTACATATCCCAGAGGTAACGCATCGGGGTGTGGCAGTAGCAGATGTGGAGCGCGTCCGGCCCTTTGCGGACTCCTTTGACCGGGCCGGATTCACTGGAAATCAAAAGATCGTATTCCGCAAGATCGAGGCGTTTCAGCGCCATCGGCATCAGCGGCAGGTATTTCTGGCAGGAACGCCTGGCGCCGGGCAGTTTGCCGATGAAGGTCTCATGGATCCGGCGCGCGGCAAGGTCCCGGGAAATCCGGTTTGGATCGCAGGCATGGGTGTAAAGATCCGCGTCGGGGAACAAACGGCAGAATTCCTCCAGGACATTTTCTCCCCCCCGCATATTGATCAGCCAGTAGTGGAGCAGTGCGGTTTTCATCGGGCGCCGCGTCCGGTCAGGGTCTCCCAGACGGTGTATTCGAGGATGTAGAAATCCAGCCAGATCGACCAGTTCATAATGTAATAGGTGTCGAAAATCACCCGCTGCTCGTAATTGGTGTCGCTGCGGCCGGAAATCTGCCAGAGCCCGGTCAGGCCGGGCGTGACGCTGGCGACCAGTTGGTAATGTTCGCCGTAATAGGAGACTTCGTCTTGCACAATCGGCCGGGGGCCGATGAGAGCCATTTCCCCGCGGAGGACATTGAACAGCTGCGGCAGCTCATCCAAACTGGTCCGGCGCAGGATGCGGCCGAACCAGGTTACCCGGGGATCGTTCGTGAGTTTGTATGTTTTCTCCCATTCTTTGGCCATTTTGGGATTTTCAGCCAGGATTTGTTCCAGGTTGTCATCGGCGTTCACCTCCATGGTCCGGAACTTGAAGGCTTCGAAGGGTACGCCGTTCCTGCCCAGGCGTTTGGCCCTGTAAATGACCGGGCCGGGGCTCGTGAGCTTCACCCCCAGGGCCAGCAGCAGAAAAACCGGCAGCGCCAGCAGGATGGCGACGAAGGAAGCCGCCAGCTCGAAGACCTTTTTCAACAGTCTCGGCCCCCGCAGCAGGATCTGGTTCCGCAGTTCGATGCCGCCGATGCCGTGAAAATCCACCGGGTAAGCCCAGGCGATGGGCAAAGTACTGTTGTCCGGAACGACGGTCAGGGTCGGGAAGGTGCCCATATATTCCTTCAGTCGCTGCTGAACGGTTTTGAGCGGGAGGCAGCAGATCAGGCAGCTGATTTTTTGTTTGCGGCCGACCCGGACGGCGTCGTCGAGGGTGCCGAGGCGACGCCAGCCGGGGAGGCATTCCGGCGCTCGGGGATCGTCGTCGAAGAATCCGGCGATTTTGATGCCGTAGTAGGGGTTGTTTTCAAAGTTCCGCCACAGCATCCGACCGGTCTGGCCGCCGCCGGCGATGAGCGCGTCGATCTGCCCGATGTCGAGTCGCCGCAGGACGAAGCGGAGCAGATTCCGCCACGGGCTCGCGGCCAGGCAGCAGAACAGCCAGCTCGTCAGCATCACCGCCCGGGAATAGGCCTCCACCTCGCGCGTGAAAACCAGGTAGCCCAGGAGCAGCAGATAGGTGACGGTGATCGAGAAAAAGAGCCGCCGCAATTCTTCCACCGGCGATAGCGGCATGCACGGGTAAAAGACGTTGCCGTGATAGAGCTTGATCAGGCTGTTGCAGCCGGCGAAGGTCAGCAGGAACGGCCAGAGGGCGAAATACCGTCCCAGCGTATAATCGCCGTACCAGAACCGCCAGTAGAGAAATGCACAGCCCAGCCAGACACAGCCCAGCAGCAGCATATCGCCGAGGGCAAGCAGCAAAACGCGGATCCGGGCGGATTTCACGGGTAAAATAACTCCATAGAATAAAATATAAGAATATAACCCGTGTCGGAGGGAAAATCAAGTTTATTTTGAAGATAGCAGCACGATGCAACTCGCCGCAATGCCCTCTTCGCGGCCCGCAAACCCGAGTTTTTCGGTGGTGGTTGCTTTGACCGAGACGCAGTCGAGCGGGAGGTCGAGCGCGTTGGCGAGATTTGTCCGCATGGTGAGGTTGTGCGGCGAAAGTTTGGGTTTCTGGGCGATGATGGTCAAATCGAGGTTGACGATGTGCCATGCGGCGAACCGCGGATCTGCGAGCAGACGCGCCAGAAGTTTCATGCTGTCGGCATTCTTGTGAGCGGGGTCGTTGTCGGGGAACATCTGCCCGATATCGCCGAGGGCGAGGGCTCCGAGGAGCGCATCCATAAGAGCGTGAACGGCGACGTCGGCGTCGCTGTGGCCGAGCAGGCCGGTGGGGTGCGGAATGGGGACGCCGCAGAGAATGAGTCTACGGTCTGCGACCAGTTGGTGCACGTCATAGCCTTGTCCGATACGAAACATTTCAAGCTTCTCCTCTAGTTGCAATGTTTTCGAAAACGGCAGGAGGGGCAACCTGCCCCGGTTGCCGGGAAATCATCTTCGTGAACGGTTCCGTCGGGGCGGATGCTGTCGAGCATTTCCATCGCGCTCCCGCGGATTGTGCGGATGGCGCTGCTGAGATTTGCTTCCGGTTCCCGGAGT